>JAXDHL010000560.1:0-5630 GCA_034664525.1 Solirubrobacteraceae bacterium | reverse complement strand
CGCTCGACGAGCTCGATGCCTGTGCGGCCGCGTACACGGCCTACGCGCTCGCGGACGGCTTCGGGACCTGGGTCGGAGACGCACAGGAGGGCGTCATCGTCCTCCCGGCGCCCGAGCTGCTGCCGCGCTACGAGAAGCTGCCGCCGCCCGCGCGGGTGGCCCTCGTGAGCTGACTACGCCGCCGGCCGCATCTCAACAGGCCGATCGGCTTGGGCTGAGTGCTCCGCCGGGGGATCTAGAATGGATGGCGGATGGAACGAACTCGCAACGGCCGCACGGCCGAGTCCCGCTATGCGCCCAACGGCGCCGGCCGCGCCAGGCAGCGGGCGTTCGCCGTCGGGATCATGCTCGAGGGCGACGACCTCTCCGAGCTCAAGGAGCTGCTGCGCACCGCCGGCGTCGCCACCGTCGGCGAGCTGGTCCAGCACCGCGACAAGCCGCACCCGAATCTCTACCTCGGTCCGGGCAAGGTGGCCGAGGTCAAGGCCGCGCTCGAGCGCGCGGACGCCAACCTGGTCGTCACCGACGACGAGCTGACGCCGCGTCAGCAGCGAAACCTCGAAACCGAGCTCGACGTGCCGGTGCTCGACCGCACCGCCGTGATCCTCGACATCTTCGCCGACCACGCCCACTCGGCCGAGGGCAAGCTCCAGGTCGAGCTCGCCCAGCTCGAGTACAACATGGCCCGCATGCGCGGCCTGTGGACGCACCTCGAGCGTCTCGGCGCGGGCCGCGGCGTCGGCGGCATCGGCACCCGAGGCCCGGGCGAGTCCCAGATCGAGACGGACCGCCGGCTGGCCCGTGACCGCATCTCCGCGCTGCGCCGCCGGCTCGAGGAGGTCAAGGGCACCCGCTCGGTCATGCGGGCCGAGCGCGAGCGCGCCCACCTGCCGACGATCGCGCTGGCCGGCTACACGAACGCCGGCAAGTCGACGCTGCTCAACCGCCTCACCGGCGCCGAGGTCTCCGTCCGCGACCGGCTGTTCCACACGCTGGACCCGACCACCCGGACGTGGCGGCTGGAGGGCCGGACCTACCTGGTGACCGACACCGTCGGCTTCATCCGCAAGCTGCCGCACCAGCTCGTCGAGGCGTTCGCGGCCACGCTGGAGGAGACGATCCGCGCGGACCTCGTCCTGCACGTGGTCGATGCCAGCGTCCCCGAGGAGGAGCTGGGGGAGATGCTGCGGGCGGTCGAGGACGTGCTGGAGGAGATCGGCGCCGGCGACCGCGAGCGGCTGCTCGTGCTCAACAAGGCCGACGCGCTGGACGACGACCGCCGTCACGAGCTCGCATTCCGCCACCCCGAAGGAATCCTGGTGTCCTCGCTGACCGGCGAGGGGATCGAGGAGCTCGGCGAGCGGATCGTGGCCGAGTTCGAGAAGCACCTGGTCGACCTCGAGCTGCTGGTGCCGTTCTCCGAGGGCGGGCTGTTGAGCGAGCTGCACGAGCTCGCCGGCGACCTGGACCGCGAGGACACGCCGGACGGCGTCCGCGTCGCGATCCGGCTGCCGCGGCCGGTGGCGGCGCGCTTCGAGCGCTACGCCACCGTCTCGTGACGCTGCCGGTCCGCCGCCTGGACCCGGCGGCGATCCTCCCGCGCCGGGCGCACCCAGGCGACGCCGGGCTGGACCTGTTCGCGCTGGAGGCGTGCACGCTGGGCCCCGGGGAGCGGGCGATGGTCCGCACCGGGATCGCCGTCGAGCTGCCCCCCGGGCACGCCGGCCTGGTCGTCCCCCGCTCCGGCCTGGCCGCCAGGCACGGCATCTCGGTGGTCAACGCGCCCGGGCTGATCGACGCTGGCTACCGCGGCGAGGTCAAGGTGCTGCTGCTCAACACCGACCGCGCGGCCGCGTTCGAGGTCCAGCCGGGCGAGCGGATCGCGCAGCTGGTGGTGACGCCGGTCGCGACGCCGCAGGTCGTCGAGGCCGCCGAGCTCGCGCAGTCGGCCCGCGGCGACGGCGGGTTCGGCTCCACCGGGCGCTGACTACAGCAGGGCGTTCTTGCTCAGGAACGCGTGCGCCACCGCGGCGGGATCCTGGTGCTTCAGTGCCACCGCGGCGTTCATCTGCTGCATCGCCGCGTTGGTGAGCTTCCCGCTCACGGCGTCCAGCGTCTCGGCAAACCCGCGGCCCTGGCGCTGCAGCACCTTGCGGTTCACGACCGGGGCGAGGTTCTGGAAGCCGAAGATCGCCTTCGGGTCCTTGAGGACGACGTACCTGCCGGAGGCGAGTTGCGGGTCGGTGGTGAAGACGTCCGCGGCATCGACGCGTCCCTTGTCGAGCGCGGTGTAGTTGGCGCCGGCGTCGATCTCGAGCGCGACGAAGCGCATGGTGCCCAGTCCGTACTTCAGGCGCAGGCCCTCCAGGCCCGCGAACCGCGTCCGGAACTCCGGCGCCCCGCCGATCCGGACGCTGCCTGTGAGCGTGTTGAGGTCGTCCATCGACTGCAGGCTGTGAGCCTTCGCGAACCGCTTGGTGACCGCGATCGCGTCGCGGTCCTCGAACGGCGTCGCCTCGAGCAGCGTCTGGCCGCGGCTCTCGTAGAACGCCTTCGCCGCCGCGTAGGTCTCCGCGGCGCTGGCCGGATGCATCTTGTCGCCCTTGACCACCGACAGGCTGGTGCCCGTGTACTCGGGGTAGAGATCGATGCCACCGCTGTCGAGCGCCTTGTCGGCGACCTCGGTGGAGCCGATGTTCTCCTTGAGCTCGACCGTCCAGCCCTTGGCGCGCAGCGCCTGGGCGTAGAGCTGGCCGAGGATGAACTGCTCCGTGAAGTTCTTCGTCCCGAGCGTGACCGGCGGCTTGCCCGCGCCGGGACCCGTGGCGGTGGCCTTCGGCGGGTCGCCGCTCCCGCCGCCGCCGCCCGAGCCGCAGCCGGCCGCGCCGAAGGCGAGCATGAGGACCGCGAGGAGCGCGCACAGCCGGGCCATCGGGCGCTGAATCTATCGGGTGCGCCGGAGGCGTCAGACCCCGGCGGCGCGCCGCGCGGCCGCGTGGGCGGCGTTCTCGAGCCGGTCGTCGAGCGGGGCGAGCGCCTCCGGGCCGATTCCCAGCGCGGTCGCGATCAGCCAGTCGGCGAGCCACGCGTTCTTGGGCAGCAGCGGACCGTGCAGGTAGGTGCCGACGATCGCGTCGCGCAGGACCCCCTCGCGGCCGTCTTGCCCGTTGTTGCCGTGGCCGGCCAGCACCCGCCCCAGGGGGCGCTCCCCGGTGCCGAGGTGCGTGCGCCCGCCGTGATTCTCGAAGCCGGCCAGCACGCGCGGGCCGCCGCTGCCGGGGAGGTCGACCTCGATCGCCACGTTGCCGATCAGCCTGGCTCCGTCGTCCCGGACCGTGCGCAGGTCCACGAGCCCGGCGCCGGGCAGCTCCTCGCCGGCGATCTCGTAGCCGTGGCCGAGCAGCTGGTATCCGCCGCAGACGGCGAACACGGCGGCGCCGCGGCCGGCGGCGGCGTGCAGCGCATCGCGCTTGACCGTGGCCAGGTCCTGCGCGCACAGCGCCTGGTCGCGGTCCTGCCCGCCGCCGAGGTAGTAGAGGTCGTGGCCGGGATCGAGCTGCTCGCCGGGCTGGCTGCCCGCGAGCTCGAACCCGATCCCGCGCCACTCGCAGCGGCGCTGCAGGAACAGCAGGTTGCCGCGGTCGGCGTAGATGTTGAGCAGGTCGGGATAGAGCGCGCAGACGCGCAGCGTGCGGGACGGCTCAGGCACGGAACAGCACCACCGCAGAGCCGACGTGGTCGGGGGTCGGCTCGATCCGCTCGCCGGGCACGGTCACGAGGCCGGCGGCGCGGCCCTCCTCGGCGAGCGCGGGCGCGTCGAGCAGGGCGAGGTCGATCGCGTTGGGCTCACTGCGGCGGTGACCGTCCGGGCTCTCGACGGTGCGCACGCGCTCGATCCGCGACCAGCCGTCGCCGATCCGGACCGCCGTCGGCTGCGACACATAGCGCGTGCCGTCGAGCACGGCGACGTCGGGATCGGGCAGCAGGTCAGGCTCGGGCTCGAAGGGGGACAGCTCGTCGGCGATCGCGACCGCCAGCAGGCCGCCGGGCCGCAGGGCGCGCTGCGCCGCGCGCAGGAACGCCGGCCGGTCGGCGAGCAGCTGCACGGTCTGCATCGGGACCAGGACGAGCGCGAAGCGGCCGGCGCCGGCGTCGAAGTCCTGGGCGTCCGCCACCAGCGTCTCGACCTCCAGGTGTGCGCGCGCCGCCCGCTCGGTCAGCGCCTCGAGCAGGTCCGGCTCCAGGTCGAGCGCGACGACCTGGTGCCCGGCGGCCGCCAGGTCGAGCGCGACCCGGCCGGTGCCGGCGCCGACGTCGAGCACCGGCGAGCCCTCGGCCGCCGCCAGCGCCCGCCACAGCGGCAGGTCGGCGGCGTAGGCGGCGCATTCGACGTCGTGCCAGGCGACGGCGGCCTTCATCGCCAGTACTCCCGGGCCTCGCCGCGCCGGGCGAGCAGCTCGCGCAGCTCGAGCAGGGCGGTGTAGGTGGGCAGGACGAACAGCGGACCCTCGCCCGTGGCGATCGCGTGGTCGAGCGCGGGCTCGACCCCGTCCACCACCTCCAGCCTCGCGGGGTCGGCACCGGCGTACTTCAGGCGTACGGCCAGCTCGGCGGCGCGCGTCCCGGCGCAGACCATCCGGCGCAGGCGCGGGGCGATGATCTCCCAGTCGGCGTCCCAGACCCAGGAGACGTCGCGGCCGTCGGCGGTGCGGTCGTTGAGCACGCCGAGCACGTCGAGCTCGCCCGCCTCGAGCGTGAGCGTGCGCAGGACCTCGTTGGCGCCGGCCGGGTTCTTGATCAGCAGCAGCGACGCGTCCCGGCCGCGCAACGGGATCGTCTCGGCGCGGCCGAATGCCGGGGCGACCGCCTCGAGACCCGCCACGACGTCGGCCAGCGGGGCGCCGAGCGTCAGACACAGCGCCGCCGCCGCCAGCGCGTTGTAGACGTTGTACAGCCCGGGCAGCGGCAGCTCGACCCGCGCCGTCCCCGCCGGCGCGCGCAGGGTGAACGCGGCGGCGCGGATCCCGCGCAGCTCGACGTCCGTGGCGCGGACCGCGGGCTCCGGGCGCTGCTGGCCGCAGTTCGGGCAGGCGTAGTGGCCGAGGTGGCCGAGGTAGATCGCGTCGTAGCGGTACGGGTGCCCGCAGCGCCGGCAGTGCTTGGAGTCCGCCGCGTGCTGCATCTCCGGCCGCGCCAGGCCGTCGTCGTCGACGCCGAAGTAGGTCGTCTCGCGCATGCGGCCGAGGTCGGCGACCAGCGGGTCGTCGGCGTTGAGCACGAGGCCGGTGCCGGCCGGCAGCGCCGCGACCGCCTCCAGCCAGCGCTCGCCGATCGTCTCGAGCTCCCCGTAGCGGTCGAGCTGGTCGCGGAACAGGTTGGCGAGCAGCACCGCCCGCGGGCGCAGGTCGCGCAGCAGCTGTGGCAGCCAGAACTCGTCGACCTCGAACAGCCCGAGATCGCCGTCCAGCCGCCGCCCGCCACCCCGCGCCGCCGCCGCGAGCGCGCTGGCGACCCCGCCGGCCATGTTCGCCCCGGCCCGGTTGTGGACCAGGCGCGTGCCCCGTCGCTCCAGCACCGAGGCGACCATCGCCGCGGTGGTGGTCTTGCCGTTCGTCGCGGAGAGGACGACG
>JAXDHL010000559.1:0-5327 GCA_034664525.1 Solirubrobacteraceae bacterium | reverse complement strand
AGCGTGGCGAGGCCGTAACGGCCGCCGGTGCGGTGCAGCTCGTCGATCAGCGTGCCAAGGATCATGCCGCCGGTCGCCCCGAGCGGGTGGCCCATGGCGATCGCGCCGCCGTTGACGTTGACCTTCTCGAGGTCCAGGTCCATGTCGCGCACGAAGCGCAGCACGACGGCCGCGAAGGCCTCGTTGATCTCGACCAGGTCGAGGTCGTCCTTGCTCAGGCCCGCCTTGGCGAGCGCCTTCTTGGAGGCCGGGGCCGGGCCCGTGAGCATGATCGTCGGGTCCGAGCCGGAGACGGCGGTGGCCAGGATGCGGGCGCGCGGCTTGAGGCCCAGCTCGTTGCCGGTCTGCTCGTTGCCGATCGCCAGCAGCGAGGCGCCGTCGACGATGCCGGACGAGTTGCCCGGCGTGTGGACGTGGTTGATCTTCTCGACCCAGTGGTACTTCTGCAGCGCCACGGCGTCGAAGCCGCCCATCTCACCCATGATCTCGAACGAGGGCTTGAGCTTGCCCAGCGTCTGCACCGTGGTGCCGGGGCGGATGAACTCGTCGTTGTCGAGCACGACCTGCTCGTTGATGTCGAGCACCGGGACGACCGAGTCGGCGAAGCGGCCCTCCTCCCGCGCCTTGGCGGCGCGCTCCTGCGAGCGGGCGGCGTAGGCATCGACGTCGTCGCGCGAGAACTCCTCGACCGTGGCGATCAGATCGGCGCCCACGCCCTGCGGGATGAAGGAGGTGTCGTAGTTGGTCTCGGGATCCATCGCCCAGGCGCCGCCGTCGGAGCCCATCGGGACGCGCGACATGGACTCGACGCCGCCGGCGAGGACGAGGTCCTCCCAGCCGGAGGCGACCTTCTGGGCGGCGATGTTGACCGCCTCGAGGCCCGAGGCACAGAAGCGGTTGAGCTGCACGCCGGCGACCGTGTCGGGCAGGCCGGCCTTGATCGCGGCGGTCTTGGCGATGTCGGCCCCCTGGTCGCCGACCGGCGACACGCAGCCGAGGACCACGTCGTCGACGCGGTTGGGATCGAGCTCCCCGTGGCGGCCCAGCATCTCGTGCATCAGGCCGACCACCAGGTCCACCGGCTTGGTGCCGTGCAGCGAGCCATTGCTCTTGCCCTTGCCCCGTGGGGTGCGCAGGGCGTCGAAGACCAGGGCGTCGGTTGGTGCCATGTCAGGAGCTCCGTTTCTCTCCGTGTCGGGGCCCGGCGCGTGCCGCGTTCCGGGTCCCCGGACGATACTCAGTTCGGGTTCGCAACGACGCCTGTTGGCAGGCTGCCAACGAGCTCTCGCCCGTTCGGGCGGCGGCTCAGCGCACGAGCAGCGCGCCGCCGACGGCGCCGCCGAGGTCGCCGAGCGCGGCCACCCGGACGGCGGGCGGGCGGTAGTCCGTGAACAGGTGCGGCTGCATCGCCTCGGCGATCCGCGCCGCGTACGGCTCGCCGAGCCGGACCCCGAGCCCGCCGCCGATGATCACGGCGTTGACATCGAGCAGGTTGATCGCCGAGGCGACGCCGGCGCCGAGCGCCTCGATGGCGCGATCGATCAGCGTCATGGCCAACCGGTCGCCCTGGTCGAGCGCGCGCTGGAACACCCCGGAGGTCAGCCGGTCGCGCCCGCGCTTCTCCATGATCTTGAACAGCTCGGTCCGCGTGCCCTCGGCCTGCGCCTTGCGAGCGCGCGCCTCCATCGCCCCACGGCCGGCGTAGGCCTCCATGCAGCCCTTGCGCCCGCACGGGCACAGCGCCCCGCCGAGCTTGACCACCATGTGGCCGATCTCGCCGGCCGAGGCGCGGCCGTTCCACAGCTTGCCGTCGAGGATCACCCCGCCGCCGACGCCGGTGCCCCAGAACACGCCGAGCACCGAGTCGTACTCCTGCGCGGCGCCGAGCTGGAACTCGGCGACGGTCGCGACGTCGACGTCGTTGCCGAGCCGCACGTCGACCCCGCCGAGCGCTCGGCTGAGCACCTTGGAGACGTCGAACGACCCGGCCCAGCCCGGCAGGTTCTTCGCGCTGGTGACCGTCCCGGCCCGGTCGTCGACGTCGCCGGGAGAGCCGACCCCGACCCCCTGCAGCTTCGCCGGGTCCTCGCCCGCCTCGGCGCACGCGTCGCGGACGGCGCCGGCGATCTCGCGCACGACGTCCTTCGGGCCGCCGGCGGACGGCGTGGGCCGGCGCGCGGCGCCGCGAACGCGCCCCCGGCGGTCGACCACGACCGCCTGGATCTTCGTTCCTCCCAGGTCCACTCCGGCTCGGACAGTCATCCCCTCGGGGAGGAAGGCTACCCGGCGGGCGCGGGTCCTACCTCAGCGGTGCCGCCCGTAGCAGTTGGCCATCGCGTGGTCGAGCTGCGACGGCTGCAGCGGCCCGTGGGGAAGCGGGGTGAACTCGTCGCGGCGGGAGCGCAGGCCGTCGATCATCAGCGCCACGTAGCGGCGCCACAACTCGGGCTCGACGTCCCCGCCGAGGTCGGCGGCGGCGCCGAGCATGTAGGTGATCGCGGGAAGGTCGAGGGCGCTGACGTCGGGGCGCAGCATGCCGGCGTCGCGGGCGCGGGCGAAGGCCTGCTCGATCAGCGGCAGCATCCGGTCCCGCACGCCGGCGATGCGCGCGCGCAGCTCGGACGGGCTGAACAGCAGCTCCTTGAGCCCGCGGTCAGCGGCCTGCATCTCGATCGAGCGCTCGAGCATCGTGACCAGGCCGTGCCACGGGTCGGGGTCGGCGACCGCGGCCTCGACGTTGGCGACCAGTTGCTCGATGCGGTCGTCGAACAGCGCGTCGATCAGCTGCTCGCGCGAGGCGAAGCGGCGGTACGCCGTGCCGACGCCGACGCCCGCGTGGCGGGCGATCTCGTCCATCGTGACCGCCAGGCCGCGCTGAGCGAACAGCTCGCGGGCCGCCTCCAGGAGGCGCGTGCGGTTGCGTGCCGCGTCGGCGCGCAGCGGGCGCTCCAGCTCGTCGGGGCTCGAACCCAGGGCGGTCACCAGTCCGATGATAGGGACAAACGGAGACGCTGGCTCCGGTTCATGCTACGGTGATGCGGAGATCCTCCCTCCACTTCCTGGGCCCAATGTCATCCACTCCCACTTCTTCTGACGCCGCCGCCGCCAAGGCGGACGACAAGCTCGACCGCGGCCTGCTGATGATCGCGTCGGTCGTCGTCCTCGGCGCGATCATGTCGATCCTCGACGTGACGGTCGTCAACGTCGCCATCAACACGCTGGCGAAGGACTTCAACACCACGCTCACGACGATCCAGTGGGTCGCGACCGGCTACAC
Organism: Solirubrobacteraceae bacterium; assembly: GCA_034664525.1. GTDB lineage: Bacteria > Actinomycetota > Thermoleophilia > Solirubrobacterales > Solirubrobacteraceae > DATLGB01. The sequence continues at coordinate 2,050 of JAXDHL010000559.1, read as the reverse complement.
GCTGGCGCTCGCCACCGTGATCCCGCTCACCGGCTGGGCTGCTGACCGCTTCGGCACCAAGCGGCTCTACATGACGTCGATCGCCCTGTTCGTGTGCGGCTCGATGCTGTCCGGCCTGGCGTGGTCGTCCGGCTCGCTGATCGCCTTCCGGATCCTGCAGGGCTTCGGCGGCGGCATGCTGATGCCGGCCGGCATGACGATCCTGACCCAGGCCGCCGGCCCCCAGCGTGTCGGTCGCGTGATGGCGGTCATCGGCGTGCCGATGCTGCTCGGCCCGATCTTCGGCCCGATCCTCGGCGGCTGGCTCGTCGACTCCTTCTCGTGGCGCTGGATCTTCTTCATCAACGTGCCGATCGGCGCGCTCGCGCTGATCATGTCGCTGCGCATCCTCCCCAAGGACGTCCCGAACGCCGCCCAGCGGCTCGACTGGACCGGCCTGCTGCTGCTCTCGCCGTCGCTGGCGTTGATCATCTACGGCCTGGCGAAGTCGGGCTCGTCCGGGGGCTTCGGCCACGCTGCCGTCGTCATCCCGGTCGTCGCCGGCGCGCTCGTGCTGGCCACCTTCGTGTGGCACGCGCTGCGCACGTCGAACGCGCTGATCGACCTGCGGCTGTTCAAGAACAAGACGTTCAGCGCGTCGATGATCACGCTGGCGCTGATGATCGTCGCCGTGTTCGGGGGCATGCTGCTGGTGCCGCTGTACCTGCAGGCGGTGCGCGGCGAGACGGCGTTCGACACCGGGCTGCTGCTGGCCCCGCAGGGCTTCGGCGCGATGATCTCGATGCCGATCGCCGGCCGCCTCACCGACAGGACCGGCACAGGCCGCATCGTCCCGGTCGGCCTGGTGCTCGTGGGGCTGTCGTTCCTCGGCCTGACCCAGCTCCAGGGCGACACGTCCTACTGGGCGCTGGGCGCGATCCTGTTCGTTCAGGGGCTCGGCATGGGCGCGGCCATGATGCCGACGTTCTCCGGCGCGATGCAGACGCTGCGTCGCGCGGCGATCGCCCGCGCGTCGACCACGCTCAACATCAACCAGCAGGTGTTCGCGTCGGTCGGCACGGCGATCATGTCCGTCCTGCTGGCCAACGCGCTGACCTCGCGCCTCGGCGCCGGGGCGGGCATCGGCGGCGCCGGCGGCGGCGGACCGCGGACGACCGCCCTGATGGCCGACGCCTACGCGTCGACGTTCTGGATCGCGCTCGCGCTCGTCGTCGTCGCCTTCGTCGTGGCCCTCATCCTGCTGCCGAAGCGCAAGCCGGAGCCGATCGAGGACCCGGACGCCCCGGGCGCCGAGCCGGCCGAGGCGGCCGCACTCGCGATGGCCTGAGAAAAAGGGGACTGTCCCCTTTTTCTCAGAGGCCTTCGCCCGGCCGGGCGAAGATGATCTCCGGGACGACGACCGCGGGCGACAGGCGCAGCAGGAAGCGCACGGCCTCCGCGATGTCGGTCGGGCGGATCATCTCCTCGGCCGGGACCTGGCCCTTGACGAAGTCGGTCATGTCCGTGTCGACGAACCCGGGGCAGAACGCGACGGACTTGATGCCCTCGCCCGCCAGCTCCTTGTTCATCGATTGCGTGTAGCCGCGGACGGCGAACTTCGTCGCGGCGTACACCGACAGCCAGGCCTGCCCGGCCGTGCCGGCGATCGAGCTCATGTTCACGACGAGCGCCTGCTGGTGCTCGGCCGCCGCCGCCCGCAGCATCTCCACGCACTCGCGGTAGAAGAGGATGATCGCGCGCAGGTTGACGTCGAGCTGCATGTCGACGCGCTTGGTCACGTGCTCACCGGCCGCCGCGCCGACGCCGACACCCGCGTTGTTGACGAGCACGTCCAGGCGCCCGAAGCGCGCCTGGTGCGCGCGCACGACCGCGATGATCGCCTCCTCGTCGGCCATGTTGGCGGGCACCGCCTCGACCTCGTAGCCCTTCGCGCGCAGCGCCTCGGCCGTCTGCTCCAGCGTGTCCGGCTTGCGCGCGGTGATCGTGAGCGCGTGGCCCTCGGATCCCAGCAGGTCGGCGATGGCGAGGCCGATGCCGCGCGAGGCACCGG
>JAXDHL010000558.1:0-3846 GCA_034664525.1 Solirubrobacteraceae bacterium | reverse complement strand
CTGTTCGGCAAGGACCTCGCGAACCCGATGGCGATGATCCTGGCCTGCGCGGCGGTGCTCGGCTACGCGTCCGTCAAGGGCGTCGCGAACGCCGACCGCGCCTCGCGCGCGATCTACGAGGGCACGCTCGAGGCCGTCGGCGCGGGCACGAAGACCATCGACCTCGGCGGCCACGCCACGACGACCGAGTTCACGGACGCGGTCATCGAGCGCGTTCGCAACAAGGTCGAGATCTGGTCATCGCTGGGCTCGACCGTCTGACGGCGCCCGTGCAAGATCGCTTGCACGCTCAGGTGGCTGGTTTCCGCGGAGTGGCGCGGAATCTCGCACGTTGCGCGGTCGGCGGAGCGTGATCCGAAGCTCCGTTCCGTCCGACCCCGGGGATAGCTTTGCGAACACATGTTCCCTTCCCTGACGACCACCAGCCAGACGCGCCGCTCGCTCCGCGAGCTGCTGCGGGGCGCCGCAGGCACGGCGCTCGAGTTCGCCACCCTGGGCGAGGCCACGATGCCCGGCACGACCACCCATCGGCCGGCGCCGCCCACCCACGTGCTCGAACACCCGCATCGTCACATGCTGCGTCGTCCCACGCGCCCGCGGCGCCCGGGGGCTCCCCCGGCCCGCGCGCAGGTCTGCACGGCCCCGGTGCCCGCGAAGGCGCCGGCCCGGCCGAGCTAGCGGCAGACCCACGCCCGCCGGCCGCCGCTTTCCCTGGGAGGGGCGGCGTGGCCGAGCGGGCGGCGCACGGCTTCATCGCTCTCGATCGACTCCGGGCCGCCCTTCGGCGGCCCGGCGTCGTCTGGGCGCACACGTCAGGATGGTGGGCCGTGCCGTACCCGCACACGATCACCGGCCGCGTCGGGCGCTACGAGCGCTGGGATCCGCAGCGCCACACGGACGCGTTCGTGGAACTGTGCGCCGACCATGAGGTGATGCGCTTCCTCGGCGGCCGGATGAGCACCCGCGCGGCCGCCGAGGTCTCGGACCGGATCGCCGACCACTGGGAGATCTTCGGCTTCGGCCTGTGGGCGGCGATCGACCTCGCGGCCGGCCGCGTGGCCGGCTTCACCGGCTCGTGCAAGGCGGCCTGGCACCCGCGCTACGCGCACGACGTCGAGGTCGGCTGGCGGCTCGCCCGCTGGTCGTGGGGACGCGGCCTGGCGACCGAGGGCGCCGCGCTGGCGCTCGCGCCGGCGTTCGAGCACTTGTCGCTGTCGCAGCTGATCGCCTTCGTGCACCCGGACAACATCCGCTCGCGCGCGGTGGTGGATCGGCTCGGGATGCGCCGGACCGGCGAGACGACGGACCCGCGCCTGCGTCACCCGCTCGAGATCTTCGAGCTGCGCGCGGACGAGGCGGCGGCTACGGCTCCAGGCGCTCCGGCAGCCCGAACCGCGTGAACAGCGTCGCGCGGTCCGCGTCGAGCGGGCGGTCGGGCCACCTCTCGTAGTACTCGCGCTCCTCGGCGGCGTCGACCGTGCGGGTCACGAACGCGCACACCTCCTTGATGCGGTCGCCCTCGAGCGTCAGCACGTCGAGCGCGAACGGCAGGTAGGCCTGCGCGTCCTCGTCCCAGTTGTAGACGGCGGCGGTCGGCTGGCCCGACACGGTCGTCGGGAGATGCTTCCAGCGGAACGCGCCCGAGAGCGGCCACAGGCGCAGGAAGTCACGCACCTCGTCGCGGCCGCCGAACCAGCTCGTCAGCGGCGGCATCGACCAGGCGACGTCCTCGGAGAGCATCGATACGACGCGGTCGACGTCGCCGGCCGTCATCGCGTCCATGTAGTCCGTGACGATCGTGGTCAGCCGCTCGTCGCCGAGCGCGCGCAGCGTCGCCTGCTGGCTCTGGTCGGGCAGCTTGTCGTCGACGGTCTTGCGAGCGCGCTGCAGCGCGGAGTTCACCGACGGGACGCTGGTGTCGAGCGACTCGGCGACCTCGGCCGCCGAGAAGCCGAGCACCTCGCGCAGGATCAGCACCGCGCGCTGGTTCGGCGGCAGGTGCTGCAGCGCGGCGGTGAACGCCAGCTCGACGCTCTCCCGCTGCTCGTAGCGGGCCTCGGGCGCGTACGGGCCGTCCTCGAGCCCGAGCTCCCGGTCCGGGTAGGGCTCGATCCACACCGTCTCGACCAGCGGCTCGCCCGGCCCGTCGTGCGGATCCGTGCGCGGACCGTAGTCGATCGGCAGCACGCGCTTCGGCCGGCGCGCGATCGCGTTCAGGCAGGTGTTCGTGGCGATCGTGTAGAGCCACGAGCGCAGCGAGCTGCGCCCCTCGAAGCGGGCGAGCGCGCGCCACGCGCGCAGCAGCACCTCTTGCATCGCGTCCTCGGCGTCGTGGACCGAGCCGAGCATCCGGTAGCAGTGGGCGTGCAGCTCGCCCCGGAACGGCTGCACGAGCCGCCCGAACGCGTCCTCGTCACCGCCCTTTGCGGCCTTGAGCAGTCCGTCCGGGATGGTCGCGCGTAGGGGTGCCTGCGCCATGGTCATCACCCTAACCGACCGCGCCGAGGCCGGAACCTCAGCCCGATTGGCGCGTTGGCACTCGCACGCGATGACTTTTGGCCGCCGCGCCGGTCTTGGGGACGAGCGATGAACCAGGCGAGCCCCGTCGTCCACCTCGAGTTGCACACCGGCGATCTGCGCGGCGCGCGCGATCTCTACGCGCAGCTGTGCGGGTGGCGGCCGGAGCCGATCAGCCACCCGTGCGGGTCCTACCTCGCGCTCGGGATGGGCCGCGGGTTCGGCGGCGGGATCGTCGAGTGCGCCGCGGACCGGCCGGTATGGCTGCCGTACGTCTCGGTCGCCCGGGTCGACCTCGCGACCGACCGCGCTCGCGAGCTCGGCGCCGCAGTCCTGCTCGAGCCGCGCGAGGGCCCGGCCGGCTGGCGCAGCGTCGTCGCCACCCCGTACGGCGGCGAGATCGCGTTCTGGCAGGCCAAGCGATGAGTTCGCCGCGGCCGCCCGGTCGTACCTGATATGTCCGCCGAAATCACCGAGACCGCCGCTGTGGCGCCCGCTCACCGCGGCGCCACCGCTCCGGCGCCGACCTCCGGCGGCGCCTCCCCCACCGACGACCGCCGCCGCTGGATGGCGCTGATCGTCCTCTGCGTCGGGATGCTCATGATCGTGCTCGACGGCACCGTCGTGAACGTCGCGCTGCCCTCCATCCAGGCCGACCTGGCGTTCTCGCAGTCCAGCCTCGCGTGGGTCGTCAACGCCTACCTGATCGCCTTCGGCGGCCTGCTCCTGTTGGCCGGGCGGCTCGGCGACCTCATCTCCCGCCGCGGCGTCTTCCTCGCCGGGCTGGCGGTCTTCACCGCCGCATCGGCCGCCTGCGGCCTGGCGCAGAGCCAGGAGATGCTGGTGATCGCGCGCTTCGTCCAGGGCATCGGGGGCGCGATGGCGTCCGCCGTCATCCTCGGCATGATCGTGACGATGTTCCCGGAGCCCCGGGAGCAGGCGAAGGCGATCGGCGTCTACGGCTTCGTCGCCTCCGGCGGCGCCTCGATCGGCCTGCTGGCCGGCGGCGTGCTGACGCAGGCGATCAACTGGCACTGGATCTTCTTCGTCAACCTGCCGATCGGCGTCGCGACCGCCGTCATGGCCGTGCGGCTGCTCGACCGCGACCGCGGCATCGGCCTCGCCCGGGGCGCCGACGTCCTCGGCGCGGCGCTGATCACCGCCGCGCTGATGCTCGGGGTCTACACGATCGTCAAGCCGGCGGCCGAGCAGGGCTGGGAATCCGGCGAGGCGCTCGGTCTCGGTGCCGCGTCGCTGGCGCTGCTGGGCGCGTTCCTCGCCCGCGAGGCGACCGCCCGCAACCCGCTGATCCCGCTGCGGATCTTCCGC
>JAXDHL010000557.1:0-4736 GCA_034664525.1 Solirubrobacteraceae bacterium | reverse complement strand
GGCGGGCGCGGTCCGGCTCGGTCGCCCGGCATCACCGTGGGCGAGCTGGCGCTACGGCGAGGCCAAGCGCCACCAGGCCGGCGAGCGCTTCGCGCCGGAACGCCCGTCGGAGCGCGCCTGGCGCCGTCTCGGCGACCTGATCGCCGGCGCTCCGTCGAAGGACGACGCGGGCCGCTGACGGGATCGCAGGGCCGGGTCAGTCGTCGGCGTGCGGGTCGTATGCGAGCGCGTCGTAGGGCAGGTCGGGGTGCTCGCCGGGCTTGGAGAGGTCGTAGGTGCGCATCCGTCCCGCGGCCTGGTCGAACGCCACCGCGCGCCGCAGCGTGAACGGCCGCGGCGGCGGTTCGCCGCCGAGCAGCTCGGCCAGGCGGGCCGAGACGTAGGCCATCGCCCGCATCGTGCGCACGCGGCTCGCGAACAGCTCCTGGCCCACGAACACGGTGTTGTCGCGCAGCGCCTCGGCGAGAGCGGCGGGGAGATCGTCGAGCGTCGACGGCTCGGTCTTCGCGGCCACAGCGAGGTCGTGCGTCGCCCGGTCGATGATCGCCACGCGCGTGTAGAAGCCGTAGAAGACCTGGTGCAGCGCGTCGGCGCGGTCGCGCTCCTCGAGCCCGTCGATGTACGCGCTCAGGCTGTCGACGAGTGAGGGGACCGCGGCGTCCGGATTCGTGGGCATGGCCGCGGACGCTCGGCGCCCGACGCGGGCACGTCAAGAACCGTCGGCGACTTCCAGCACTGCTGGCGCGTCACGTCAGCCGGCGGTGTACGGCGGCGCGACGCCCCAGCCCCAGCGAGGGACCGGCGCGTGCTCGACCGGGGCGGCGTCAGGCGCCGAGTTGGCGACCGCCAGCCGGGTCCCCCACTCCGCGTAGCCCATGATGGCGGCGCGGAACTCGGGATCGTCGGGCAGCCCGGCGTCGTCCGCCGCGCGGCTCAGCAGGGTGACGAAGCGCAGCCGCTGTTCGGGCTCGATCGCGAGGCCGCGGTGCTTGCCGAGCATGTGCTCGTAGCCGCCCAGGCCTCCCGTGTAGTCGGCCGGGCCGCCCATCACCTCGCACCACCACGTCGTGACGTGGTCGCGGTGCTCGGCCGAGACCGTGCCGCCGAACACGGGCGCGAGCAGGTCGTCGGCCTCGACGAGGTCGTAGAACGCGTTGAGCCAGCGCGCGAACGCCGGGCGGCCGCCGCCCCACTCGTAGATCGTCGGGACCGCGTCGCCGGCCATGGCCGAACGCTACCGGCCGGCTACAGCCGATAGACGAACGTGTAGGTCGCCGAGGAGCCGCTCTGCATGAGCGCCTTGAGGCAGTACCGGCAGACCGTCCCGTCGCGCGTCGGAACGTCGACGGTCTTCGGCGGGCGCCCCTCGACGACCGCGATCTCGACGCTCTCGCCGGCGAGCGGGCCATCGGTGAGCGTCGCCGTGACCGTCGGGCCGTCGCCGCCCGGGCTCGCCCCGGCACGAGGCCCGTCGTCGTCGACGCGGTCGCCGGCCGGCCGGAGCCGCGGGCGCCTGGCGAGCCGGCCGAGGTTCACGGGGCCGCCTGGGAGACGTTCCCGCACGGACGCGGGATGTGGCGACCGCGACGCATGGCGTCAGCGTCCCTTCGGGCGCGACGCGGCCGGCGGGGCGCGGTGGACGGTCGGGCTGCCGGCACCCGGGCGGTTGCGCTGGCGGGCGCGCGCGGCATCGGCGCCGTCGCGCGTCTTGCGGCCGCCGCGCCAGACCTGCGGGCGGTCGTGGACCGCGGGCGGATCGGGGATGATTCCGGGGACGGGCGAGCGAGCCGGCTCGTCTGGGCTCCGTTGGTGCATGCGCGACCTTCCCGAGCCCGGTCGCGATATCGCTCCCCGAGACTCCGTTGAGGACGGCTCTTCCGTCGCCGGGACGACACGCGAGAGCGGTGGAGTAGCCCTACCCACATTGTAGTCCTGCCGTGACGGCCGGGCCCGATGGAACTAAGATCGGTGGTCTCCAGAGAGAAGGTCGCTGTCATGCAGACCAGTCCCGTCCCGGCCACAACGGCCGAGACCACCGAAGTCAGCCCCGACGACGCCATCCGCAGCGTCGTGACGCGGCTCGCACGGCCCCACCGCTCCGGCGGTGCCGTCATCGAGCGCGCCGCCATCCTCGCCGAGGGCGCCTCGTCGGCGGCCGTTCTGCGCTGGATCGTCGCGCACCACGGCGAACCCGAGGCCCAGGCGGCGCCGACGCCCGCACGCGGGCTGCACGGCGACCGCTCGACGGCCACCGACAGGCCGCCGTCGCGGTACGTGCTGCCGCCCGGGGCGCTGGCGAGCTAGGCCACCGCGCCTCACGCCCTGGCCCTGGTCTGCCGCCGGCCGGCGCTGATGCGGACGACGTCCCACGCGAGGTGGCAGCGCTCGAGTCCCGTGATCAGCCATCCGCTCGGATCGAGCTGCCCACGGCCCAGCCCGTGACGGGCCGACGTCGGGAACGCGTGATGGTTGTTGTGCCATGACTCGCCGAAGGACAACGGCGCGAGCCAGGCGAGGTTGCGCGACTCGTCCCCGGTCGCGAACGGCCGGCGGCCGGTGAAGTGGCACAGCGAGTTGATGCTGAAGGTGACGTGGTGCAGCAGGAACACCCGCACGGCCCCGCCCCACAGCAGCCCGGTGAGGCCACCGGCGACCGAGCCGGTCAGCGCCACGCCGAGCCCGAACGGCAGCGCGAACCCGGCCACCGCCCACAGCGGGAAGGTGCGGCTGATGAAGCGCACGTCCCCGTCGGCGAGCAGGTCCTTCGCGTAGCGGGCCGGGTTGGCCCGGTCCTGGCCGCGGAACATCCACCCCAGGTGGGCGTGGCCGAGGCCGCGCAACGCGCCGCGCCAGCCGGGCACCTGGTCGACGTGCGGGCTGTGCGGGTCGCCCGGCCGGTCCGAGAAGTGATGGTGGCGACGGTGGGTGGCGACCCACTCGGTCAGCGGACCCTCGACGGCCATCGACCCGAGGATGGCCAGGGCCGCCCGGACCAGCCGCGTCGTCTTGAAGCTCCGGTGCGTGAACAGCCGGTGGTAGCCGACCGTGACACCGAACCCGGTCAGCGTGTAGGTGATCGCCAGGACCAGCAGGTCCTGCCAGTGCAGGCCGCCGCCCCAGGTCAGCCATCCGGCCGCCACGAGTGCGGCCGGCGGCGCCGCGAAGATCACCGCGCGCACGATCCGGTCCGACCGTTCGTGCACGATCGGCACCACCGCCGGGTGGTGGGGGCCGGGGACAGCATTCTCGAGGGGCACGTAAGACCTCCGGGGAAGTGGGAACCCACGGAAGTCAGCTCGTCGTGCCGCCCACCCGAGCAACCGCGACGTCACGGTGAATGCCTTCCACCTCCACCGTAGTCCCCGGGTCAAGCGCGCCGCGGGTGCACCCGGACGGTCGCACCGCCCGCGGGCACGAGCGTCGCCCCGCGCCGCCGCGGGCGCTCGGGCGGACGGACCGGCTCGAGGTCGAAGCGGTCCACGATCGCCTTCAGCGCGATCTCGAGCTCGAGCGTCGCCAGCGCGGCGCCGAGGCAGCGATGCGCCCCGCCGCCGAACGGGAGGTAGGAGTAGGAGGCGGGGCTGCCGCCGATGAAGCGCTCCGGGCGCAACGAAGCCGGATCCGGCCACAGCTCGGGGTCGTGGTGGAGCGTGTGGGCGTCGGTGAGCACGACGGTGCCGGCCGGCAGCTGGAGCCGGTCGCCGCACGGCGCGGGCTCCAGCAGCGTGCGGGCGGTCGAGACCGGGGTGATCGTTCGCAGCCGCAGGATCTCCTTGGCGGCCGCGCTCACGTAGGCGCGATCGCCGGCGCGCACGCGCCGCGCCGCCGCCGGGTCATGGGCGAGCAGATCGGCCGCCCAGGCGATCGCCGTCGCGGTGGTCTCGTGCCCGGCGATCAACAGGGTCTTGAGCTCGTCGCGCAGGTCGCCGTCGCTCAGTCCGCGGCCGTCCTCGTCGCGCGCGGCGAGCAGCAGCGCCAGCACGTCGGTCCGCGAGCCGAGCGCCGGATCGGCGCGGGCCGCGGCGACGACGCGGTCGATCAGCGCGTCGAGCCTGTCGGCTTCCCGGTGGAACGGCTCGGCGATCACGTTCCAGCGCGAGCGCCGCGACAGGGCCGGCGCGAACAGGCCGAAGTTCGCCACCGGCGACGCGAACGTGTCCAGCAGCCGCCCGAGCTCGCGGGCGAACCCTGCGTCGGAGGAGCCGAGCACCGCGGACTGGATCACCGCCAGCATCAGCCGGCGCGCCCGGTCGTGCACGCGGACCGGCTCGCCGGCGTCCCACTCGTCCATCTCCGCGTCGACCAGCGTCCGCGTCAGCTCCGCGTAGCCGGCGACGCGCTCCCCGTGGAAGAGCGGCAGCAGCAGGCGCCGGCGCGTCAGGTGCGCCGCCGGCTCCAGCAGCATCACCGACCCTGGGCCGAGCGCCGGCTCGAGGATGTCGTTGGCGTGGCGGCGCGTCAGCGGATCGCCGACGACCAGGTGCTTGATCAGCGCGCGATCGGACGTGATGACCGTCGGAGGCAGGCCCGGGAGCCGCACCGTGTAGGACGCGCCGAAGCGCCGGTGCGCGTCGGCGGTGAACGACGGGAAGCGCCACGTGTAGCGCGCCGCTTGCACGACCGGCGGCTCCGACGGCCCCGGCGGGAGCCCGCTGACCCGCGTCGGCGCTGCGGCTCCGGCCATCGCCCGGGGATTCTCGCACGCGTGAACCGCTAGCTTGCGCGGCCGGGATGCC
>JAXDHL010000556.1:0-6285 GCA_034664525.1 Solirubrobacteraceae bacterium | reverse complement strand
CTCACCCAGTCGTCGTAGAAGCCGTCGTCCCAGGCCTTGGCCGCCAGCCGGTGCGAGCGCAGCGCGAACGCGTCCTGGTCGGCGCGGCTGATCTTGTGGATGCCGGCGAGCTTCTCCGTCGACTCGCCGAGCGAGATCGTCCAGGCGCCCGGCATCTCCGGGTTGACCATCCGCCACCCCAGCGTCGTCGAGTGCAATGTCTCGTGGCCGGCCGGGAAGCCCTTCTGCGGCTTGAGCAGGACCCACGGCGCGCGTGACATCGACTCGACGCCGCCGACGAGCACGAGCGACGCGTCGCCCGTCTCGACCGCCCGGGCGGCCTGGATGGCCGCCTCCAGCGAGGAGCCGCAGAGCCGGTTGACGGTCACGCCGGGCACCGAGGTCGGCAGGCCGGCGAGCAGGACGGCCATGCGGGCGACGTCGCGGTTGTCCTCGCCGGCCGCGTTGGCGTCGCCGAACAGGACGTCGTCGATGCGCCCGGGGTCGAGCTCCGGCGCGCGGGCGACCAGCCGGCGCACGACGTGGGCGGCGAGGTCGTCGGGCCGGGTCCCGGCCAGCGCGCCGCCGAAGCGCCCGAACGGCGTGCGGATCGCGTCGTAGAGGTAGGCCGCGCTCACCGGGCCAGCAGCTCCCGCCGCGCATCGGGCGCGCCGGCGGCGCCGGCGTCGCCGGTCTTGGCGAGCCGTTCGCTTGCCGAACGACTGAACGCTTTGCGCACCGCGGGTACGGTAGCCCGGATGAGCGAGGAGCGCACGCGAGTCGGCATCGTCGGGGCCGGCCCGGCCGGCCTCGTCCTCGCCCTGCTGCTCGACCGGGCCGGGATCGACAGCGTCGTGCTCGAGGCGCGCGACCGCGCCTACGTCGAGCAGCGCGTGCGCGCCGGGCTGCTGGAGCCCAACACGGTCGAGCTGCTGCGCGACCTCGGCGTGGCCGGCCGGCTGGGCCGCGAGGGGCTCGTCCACGACGGCGTCCTGCTGCGCCGCCAGGGCCGTACCCGGCGGATCCCGATCACCGAGCTGACCGGCCGCCACATCACGATCTACGGGCAGCAGGAGATCGTCAAGGACCTGATCGGCGCCCGGCTGGAGCGTGGCGGCGCGCTGCACTTCGAGGTCTCCGACGTCGTGCTGCGGGACCTCGAGTCCGACGCGCCGCGGATCACGTACGCCCACGCGGGGGCGACGCACGAGCTGCGCTGCGAGGTGGTCGCCGGCTGCGACGGCTTCCACGGCGTCAGCCGCCGATCGATCCCGGCCGAGCACCGGACCGAGTACGAGTTCACGTATCCCTTCGGCTGGCTCGGGATCCTCGCCGAGGCGGTGCCGACCACCGACGAGTTGATCTACGCCTGGCACGAGCGCGGCTTCGCGCTGTACTCGATGCGCTCGCCGACGGTGACCCGGCTGTACCTCCAGGTGGCCGCCGACGCGGACGTCGACGACTGGCCCGACGAGCGCATCTGGGCCGAGCTGCAGGACCGCCTCGCGGCCCCGGACTGGCGGGTCGGCGAGGGCCGCATCTTCGAGAAGGGCGTCACGCCGATGCGCTCGTTCGTGTGCGAGCCGTTGCGCTACCACCGGCTGTTCCTGGCCGGCGACGCCGCCCACATCGTCCCGCCCACCGGCGCCAAGGGACTCAACCTGGCCGTCAACGACGTGCGGCTGCTGGCCGAGGCGCTGATCGACGGCTCCGAGGCCGCGCTCGACGCCTACTCCGCCGCGGCGCTGCGCCGCGTCTGGCGCGCCCAGGACTTCTCCAACCACATGACGCAGCTGCTCCACGACCTCGGCGACGGGCCGTTCGGCCAGCGGCTGCAGCTGTCGCGCCTGGAGTACCTCGACCGGTCCGAGGCTGCCCGCCGCTCACTGGCCGAGAACTACGCCGGGCTGCCCGCCGCCTCGGACTTCTAGCGTTGGTGGCGTGACACAGCGCGTCGTCATCCTGGGCGCCGGCCCGTCCGGCTTCTACGCCGCCGAGGCGCTCCTGAAGGCCGGCCTCGAGGTCGACCTGCTCGACCGGCTGCCGACCCCGTTCGGGCTGGTGCGCGCCGGCGTGGCCCCCGACCACCCGAAGATCAAGTCGGTCACGCGCATGTACGAGAAGACGGCCGCCAACCCGGCCTTCCGCTACTTCGGCGGGGTCGCGCTCGGCAGCGACGTCAGCCGCGAGGAGCTGCTCGAGCGCTACCACGCCGTGGTCTATGCGATCGGGACGGCGAAGGACAACCGGCTCGGGATCCCGGGCGAGGACCTCGAGGGCTCTCACCCGGCCACCGACTTCGTCGCCTGGTACAACGGCCATCCGGACTTCGCCGCGCACGAGTTCGACCTCGACGGCGGCCGCGCGGTCGTGGTCGGCAACGGGAACGTGGCGATCGACGTCGCCCGCATGCTCGTGCTCGCCCGGGAGGAGCTGGCCCCGACCGACACGGCCGACCACGCGCTCGACGCCTTCGGGTCCTCGAGCGTGGACGAGGTCGTCCTGCTCGGCCGCCGCGGGCCCGAGCAGGCTGCCTTCACCACCCCCGAGCTGCGCGAGCTCGGCGAGCTCTCGCGCGCCGACGTGATCGTCGACCCGTTCGTGCCGGCGCTGCCCGACGACGCCTCCGGGACGGCGCGGCGCAACATCGAGGTGCTGCAGCAGTACGCGGCGCGGGAGCCGCACGGGCGCACGCATCGGATCGTGCTGCGCTTCCTGCGCTCGCCGGTCGAGATCCTCGACGACGGCGAAGGCCGCGTGCGAGGCGTGCGGCTGGCGGTCAACCGGATCGAGGACGGGCGCGCGGTGGCGACGGGCGAGCACGAGGAGCTCGAGTGCGGGCTGGTCCTGCGCGCGATCGGCTACCGGGGCGACCCGGTGCCCGGCGTGCCGTTCGACCCGCGGCTGAGGCGGATCCCCAACGACGGGGGGCGCGTGACCGACGAGGCGGGCGCCCTGCTGCGCGGGGAGTACGCGGTCGGCTGGATCAAGCGCGGACCGACCGGCGTGATCGGCACGAACAAGAAGGACGCCGCCGATACGGTCGCCAAGCTGCTCGCCGACCGCGACGCCGGGACGCTCAACGCGCCGCGCGACGCCGACGCCGAGCACACGGCGCAGTGGCTGCGCGAGCGGGTCCCGCACCTGGTCAGCTGGGACGGCTGGCGCGCGATCGACGAGCACGAGTCGCGTGCCGGCGAGGCGGCCGGGCGCCCGCGGGTCAAGCTCGTCTCGGTCGAGGAGATGCACCGGATCGGCCAGGGCCGCTGACGTGGCGATCCGCGCGATCACGCTCGACCTCGACGATACGCTGTGGCCGTTCGCGCCGGTCGCGCGGCGCATCCAGGCGACGCTGGCGGCCTGGCTCGCCGAGCATGCGCCGCGGACGGCTGCGCGCTACGACGCGGCCGCCGCGGTGGCGCTGCTGGTCGCCGTCCGCGACGAGCGGCCCGACCTGGTCCACGACCTCGCCGAGACGCGGCGCGAGGCATTGCGGCGCATGCTGGCCAGCGCGGGCGAGGACCCGGCGCTGGCCGAGCCCGCCTTCGCCGCCCTCAACGATGCGCGCCAGCAGGTCGAGGTCTATCCCGACGCGGCGCCGGCGCTCGAGCGGCTGCGCTGCCTCGGGCCGCTCGTGGCGATCACCAACGGCAACGCCGACCTCGAGCGGATCGGGCTCGCGGACTGCTTCGACGCCGTCATCGCCTCCGAGCGCGTGGGCGTGGCCAAGCCGGATCCGCGCATCTTCGAGCTCGCGCTCGCGCGGCTCGACCTCCCGGCCGCCGACGTGCTGCACGCCGGCGACGACCTGCACACCGACGTCGGCGGCGCGCTCGCCGCCGGGCTCCAGGCCGCCTGGGTGCACCGCGACCTCACCGGCGACGCCCCGGCGGCCGCGCTGCGCGCCCGCGATCTGCTGCACCTCGCCGAGCTCGTCGGCGCCTAACGGGCGCCGGCGTACGCGGGTGCGCCCGCGACCTGCTCGGCACGCCGCGGGCCACGGCGCGGGATCAGCGTCCCGACGGCGACGGAGACCGCAAGCGCCAGTGCGCACATGCCGAACGCGAGCCCGTAGGCGTGCGACGTCGGCAGCCCGCCCGCGCCCAGGTTCCCGGTCAGGATCGTCGCGGCCAACTGCGCCCCGAGCGCGCCGCCGAGCGTCCGCATCACCGTGTTCATCCCGGTCGCGACGCCGGTCTGCTCCTGCCGCACGTGCTCGACGATCAGGTTGGCAAGGCCGGCGAACGCCAGCCCGATGCCGAGCCCGAGCAGCGCGCTGGAGACGTAGACCTCCCACGACTGCGAGCGCGCGATCACGAGCAGCAGGAACGACGCGCCGGTCACGCCGGCCCCGACCAGCAGCGGGATCTTCGAGCCGACCCGGCGCTCGATCCGGCCGACGAACTGCCCGATCAGCACCTGGGTGATCGTCGACGGGATCAGGAACACGCCGGCGGCGAGCACGGTCGCGCCGAAGCCGTAGCCGGTCGAGGTCGGCTCCTGCACGTACTGCGGAATCAGGATGAAGCTCGAGTACATGCCGACGCCGACGAGGAAGGCGACGATGTTGGTCGTCCAGACGCCGGGGATGCGCATCATCCGCATGTCCACCAGCGGCTCGGTCGAGCGAACCTCGGTGGCCACCCACGCGGCGAGCAGGACAACGCCGGCGGCGATCCCGCCGAGCGTGCGCGCGGACCCCCAGCCCCAGGCGGTCGCCTGGCTGATCGAGACCAGCACGAGCACCAGCCCGGCCGACATCAGCGCCGCGGCGAGCCAGTTCACGCGGCCCGGGACCTTGACCGGCGACTCGGGGACGTAGCGGAAGGTGGCCAGCGTCGTCACCGCGATCACGGCGAGCGGCAGCCAGAACAGCCAGTGGTAGGAGAGGTTGTTGACGATCGGGCCAGCGAGCACGACGCCGAGGCCGCCGCCGATGCCCAGCAGCGAGCTCATCAGGCCGATGCCGTGGCTGACGCGCTCGCGCGGGAACTCGTCGCGGATGATCCCGAAGGCGAGCGGGAAGATGCCGCCGCCCGCACCCTGCACGACACGCCCGGCGATCATCACGCCGATCGAGCTTGCCACCGCCGACAGCAGGGTCCCGAAGCTGAGCACGATCAAGATCACGACGAGCAGGCGCTGCTTGCCGTACATGTCGCCGAGGCGGCCGATGATCGGCGTCGCCACGGAGGCCGACAGCAGGTAGGCCGTCAGCATCCAGCTGATCGAGGTCTCCGACGCCCCCAGCTCGCGCTGGATCTCCGGCAGGGCCGGGAGGACGAGCGACTGCATGAGCGCGTAGGAGACGCCCGCCGCGACGAGGACGGCGAGCGTGAGGTTGTAGTGCTGGCGGGGAGGAGCGTCGTGGGGCAAGCGAACCAGCCTAGCGGGCTGGTTGCATGCGCAAGCACCTACGAGGCGCGCTCGCGCTAGAGGCCGAGGACGTGGCGGGCGTGGAAGCCGCGCCGCCGGCCGATCGCCGGGCGCCAGCGGACGCCGCCGCGCCCGGCGGGGTCGCCCACGGCGCTCGTGTCGAGCCGCAGGCCGGCGACCTCCAGGTACACGTGGCCGGCGTTGGCGTAGATCGCCGTCCAGCGGCCGGCGCCGGCGTCCCCCCAGCGGGCGAACGTCCCGCTCACCATCGGCCCGGCGAGCAGCCCGGAGCGGATGAGCGCATAGGACACCGCGCCGGAGCAGTCGTAGCCGCGGTCGTCGAGCTTCGCGTGACCGCCGCCCCACTTGTACGGCCGGCCGATGATCTGGTTGGCGGCGGCGATGATCGCCCGGACCGCCTTCGGCGCCGCGCGCGGGATCGCCGCCTTCCCGTCCGTGCGCATCATCGCGAGGGCGCCCGAGACGGTCGGCGTCGTCACGAGCGGGATCTCGGGGACGACGGGCGCGACCGGCAGGACGGGCGAGGTCGGCGGCAGCGGCGTCCCCTGGTCGTGCTGGGGGACCCACTCCGGGTCGAGCTGCCCGTCGAAAGGATCGCCGGTGACGTTGCCCGGGCCGACCGACGTCGCCGGCAGGCCGACCGCGTCCGGGAAGCTCGGGTCCGCGAGCGCGGCCGCCGGCATCAACGCCAGGGCAACGACGCACAGCACCACCGAGAAAAAGGGGACAGGCACCTTTTTCTCATCGGCGCCCGTCGTGGGCGCGTGAGGCGTTGCGTCAGCGGCTGGACGCGGCGACGCCGGCGAGAAGCGACGGCGTGGTCGGCGACGAGGTGATAAGAACCGACGCCATGTCAGCAACACCGCGTGAGGGCCTGAGCGTCGGCGACCTGGAGCTGTGGGAGAACGG
>JAXDHL010000555.1:0-3055 GCA_034664525.1 Solirubrobacteraceae bacterium | reverse complement strand
GGCTCGGTGAAGCTCGGCCAGCCGGAGCCCGAGTCGAACTTCGTGTCGGAGTCGAACAGGGCCGTGCCGCAGGCGGCGCAGCGGTACGTGCCGTCGGCGTGATCGTTCCAGTACTTGCCGGTGAACGCGCGCTCGGTCGCGCCCTTGCGGAGCACCTCGTACTGCTCGGGCGTGAGCTCCGCGCGCCACTGCTGGTCGGTCTTCTCGATCTTCGTCGCCATGTCGGTGCCTCCGATTGCTTTGCCCATGAAGGTTATGACGCCATGCGCGCCGCACCGACCGGCGGATCACGAGTGCGGTTCGCCGCGGCCGGCGTCACACAGCAGTGAGACCCAGCCGGTGCGCCACCGCGGCCGCCTCGACCCGCCCGCCCACGTCGAGCTTGGCCAGGATCCTCGACACGTGAACGCTCGCCGTCTTCTCGCTCATGAACAGCGTGGCGCCGATCTCCCGGTTGGTCCGGCCCTCGGCAACGAGCAGGAGGACCTCCAGCTCTCGCGGCGTCAGGCCCAGCCGTTGTGCGGGGTCGTCGTCATCGAGCGGAGTGCCGGCCGGTGCGCCCGTGGCCGCCGTGCGCAGGCGACCGCGGCGCGCGAGCGCCTCGGCCTCCTCGAGCAGGCCCGTCGCGCCCATCGCGCGAGCGCCCTCGCAACTCGACGTCAGCGCGACTGTCGCGGCCTCGCGGTCGCCCGCGAGCAGCCACGCCTCGGCCTCGCGCAGCCGCGCGTACGCGGCCGGGAACGGCAGGCCGAGTGCGGTGAACGCCTCGGCCGGCCCCGCCCAGGCAGCGGGGTCGGGCGCGGAGCCGTCCACCGCGTGGCGCACGCGGCCGGCCTCGGCACGCGCGAGCTGCGCGTACGGCGCGCCCTCCGCCCACTGCGCCGGCTTGGCCGCGGCGCGGTGCAGCTCGGCCAACAGCTCGTCGGCCCGGGCGATCGACACCGGGTCACCGAGGTCGCGGGCGCGCTCGGCCGCCTCGGCCTCCACCTTCAGCCCGATCCACGTGATGTGGACGTGCCGGATGCCGTCCTCGGTGTCGCGCACCATGGCCAGGCCGCGGGTCACCGCGGCGCGCGCCTCGTCGAAGCGCCCGCCGCGTGCGGCGAGCTGCGCGGCCAGCCCGTCGAGCGGCTCGTGCCACTGCGGGTCGCGGGTGCCGATCGACAGCCGGCGCCACGCCTCCAGGTGCGAGCGCAGGGCGTCGTCGCCGCGCTGGAAGGCCAGCTCGGCGCGCAGGAACACGAGCATGATGCTCGCCGAGCCGATCGCGTCCCCCGGCACGCTGGCCGGCAGCCCGGCGGCGGCCTCGTCCAGCCGGCCGAGCCGGACCAGCTTGTCCACCGCCTGCAGCGCGACGAAGGCGTCGTACGAGCTCGGTTCGGGGCGCTGCGCGGCCAGCGGGATCGCCGCCTGCACGACGGCCAGCGCCTCCTCGGTGCGGCCGACCCGGTCGAGCACCTCGGCCAGGTTGACCACCGCGCGCGTGAAGTCGGCCGGCGGCCCGTCCGTGGCCAGGGCGTGCGCCCGGTAGAGCATCTCCAGCCCGGTGTCGACATCGCCGAGCGCAGCCAGCGAGAAGCCCTGGGTGTTCAGCGCGCGTGACTCGAGGTCGCGCACGCGCAGCTCACGCGCCGCCGCGGCGGCCTCCGCCGCAGGAGCGACCGCCTCGGTGAAGCGCCCGCGCAGCATCAGGTGGGTGGCCTGGGCGTCGCGCAGGCGGGCGCGCTCCAGCTCGGCGTCCGCCGGCAGCAGCGCCATCGCGCGCTCGTAGGAGGCGAGCGACTCGTCGCCCTCGCCGCCGCCGCGCAGGAGCTTGCCCAGGTGCGCGTGCATGCGCGCCGCCTCGAGCGGATCCGCGGCCTCGTCGACCTCCTCCACGGCACGCCGCGCCAGCGCGATCGAGCGTGCCGACTCGCCCGCGTAGTTGGCCGCGCTGGAGGCGAGGCTCAGGACCTCGGCGAGGCCGATGCCCGCGCGCTCGGCGGCGTCGGGCACGCGCGGCCAGATCTCGATCGCGCGCTCGAAGTGCCGCATCGCCTCGCGGTAGGCGAACACGCGCTCGGCCGCCTGGCCGGCCTCGACGGAGGCGGGCAGCGCGCGCGGCAGGTCGTGCGCCGCGTGGTAGTGCATGGCCATCTCCGCGGCGACGCCGGAGCTCGACAGCTCGCCGAGCAGGTACGGGTCCATCTCCAGCGCCTCGGCGATCGCCGCGTGCAGCGTGATCCGCTCGCCGGGCAGCAGGTCGTCGTAGACCGCCTCGCCGACCAGCGCGTGCCGGAACGCGTACGTGCCGTCGGGGCGGGCGATCAGCACCTGACCGGCCACCGCCTCGCGCGCGCCGTCCATGAGCTCCTCGGAGCTGAGGTGGTCGCACACCCCCTCGAGCAGCCCGTGGTGCAGCGGGCGCTCGGCCACCGCGGCCACGCGCACCACGGCCTGCGCCGCCACCGGCAGGCGCTCGATCCGGGTGAGCAGCGCGTCGCGCAGCGACTCCGGCAGCTCGGTGCAGCCGTCGTCGGCCGAGGCCGCGAGCAGCTCCTCGGTGTAGAGGGCATTGCCCTCGGCGCGGGCGAACAGGCGCTCGGCCAGGTCGGGGTCGGGACGATCGAGGATGGCGGCGACCAGCGCCTCCACCTCGTCGCGGTCGAAGCGCTCCAGCCCGAGGCGGTCGACGCCGGTGGCGCGCTCGAGCTCGGCCAGCACCGGGCGCAGCGGGTGCCGGCGGTGCAGCTCGTCGGAGCGGTAGGTCGCCACCAGCGACAGCGGCTCGGCGCGGGCCGAACGGACCAGGAAGACGAGGAAGTCGCGCGTCGAGGGATCGGCCCAGTGCAGGTCCTCGAGCACGAGCACGATCGGCTGCTCGGCGCCGAGGCGTTCGAGCAGGGCGAGCAGCGACTCGAACAGGCGCGACTGGTGGCCGGGACGCTCCTCCGCCGGCGCCCGAGAGCCATCGAGCTCGCCGAACTCGGGCATCAGCTCGGTCAGCGCCGCGCGGGTCTCGGCCGGCAGCGAGCCGCGCAGCTCGTCGCCGCACAGCGCCAGCTCGCGAGCGACC
>JAXDHL010000554.1:0-9226 GCA_034664525.1 Solirubrobacteraceae bacterium | reverse complement strand
GGGCGCGAGAAGTCGAAGCGGTGGCAGCGGTCGGCGACCGTCGGCAGGATCTTCTGGCTCTCGGTGGTGGCGAGCACGAAGATCGTGTGCGGCGGCGGCTCCTCGAGCGTCTTGAGGAACGCGTTCCACGCCTGGGTGGACAGCATGTGCGCCTCGTCGAGGATGTAGACCTTGCTGCGGCCCGATACCGGCGCGTAGGCGACGCGCTCGCGCAGGTCACGGATGTCGTCGACCGAGTTGTTCGACGCCGCGTCCATCTCGATCACGTCGAGCGAGGTCGCGGTCTGGATCGAGACGCAGGAGTCGCAGACGCCGCAGGGGGTGACGGTCGGGCCGTTCACGCAGTTCAGCGAGGCGGCGAGGATCTTCGCCATCGACGTCTTGCCGGTCCCGCGGGAGCCGACGAACAGATAGGCGTGATGGACCCTGTCCTGCTCGATCGCGTTGCGCAGGGTGCGCACCACGTGCTCCTGTCCCACCACGTCGGCGAAGGTGCGCGGGCGGTGGCGGCGGTACAGCGAGGCCATGGGTCGATCAGTCTAGGTCGCGAGGGGGCGGCCCCCGCGCGACGGCGGAGGGGAAAAGCGGACCGTGCACCCTCCTTCGTGGTTGGTCCTCCGGCGCACTCGCCAACCTTGACTCCAGCCGGGCAACCCCGCTGCGCCTGCCGGTGACCGCTTAAGGCTGCTTCCTTCCGGACCTGACCTGGTTCACGGGCCGACACCGCGCGGGACCCGGCCTTCGACGCCACGGTCGGCGAAGCAGGCCCGGAGGGCTCCACCCCTCGGGAGGGGATTCAGCCCCGCTAGAGCGGATTGCGGGTACAGGGCTCCGCTACATCCCCGCTTAGCACGGTCCGGCGTCGATGCTAGAGGATCCGGGGATGGACGTCGCGCTCCCGGCGGGCTTCGCCTGCGGCCACTGGACCGATCCGGTCGGCCTGACCGGCTGCACGGTGCTGCTCGCGCCGCCCGGCGCGGTGGCCGCCGGCCAGGTCCAGGGCGGCGGGCCCGGGACGCGCGAGAGCGACCTGCTGTCGCCCGCGACCTCGACGGCCGGGCCGCAGGCCTTCGTGCTCTGCGGCGGCAGCGCGTTCGGGCTGGCGGCGTGCGACGGGGTCGTCGGCTGGCTGGCCGATGCCGGCCGCGGGCACCCGACGCCTGCCGCGCGGGTCCCGCTCGTCTCCGGTGCAGTCGTCTACGACCTGTTGCCGGGCGCTCCCGTGCATCCGGACGCCGCGGCCGGCCGCGCCGCCTGCGACGCGGCGGTTGGCGTCGTCGCCCGCGGGTCGGTGGGCGCGGGCACGGGCTGCACGGTCGGCAAGCTGCTCGGTCCCGAAGCGTGGACGCGCGGCGGGCTCGGTGCCGCCTCCGTCCGGGCCGGGGACGCGACGGTCGTCGCGGTCGCGGCGGTCAACCCGATCGGGGACGTGCTCGCCGGCGATGGCTCGGTACTCGCCGGCGCCTGGCGCGACGGCGCCTACGTCCGGGCGGTCGACCTGCTGGCCGACAGCGCGGCGGCCGCCCCGATCCCCCGCGAGCGGGCCAACACGACGCTCGTGGCCGTCTGCACCGACGCGCGCCTGACCAAGCTCGAGGCGTGGCTGGTCGCCCACGCGATGGCGCCCGGCGTCGCCCGGGCCGTCTCCCCCTGCGCGACCGCGTTCGACGGCGACCTGACCGCCTGCCTGGCCTCCGGCGAGGTCGACGCCGACCCGGGCGTGGTCGCCGTCATGGCCGCCGAGGCGACGACGCTCGCGATCCGCGACGCGGTCCTGCGCGCCGACTCCGTCCCGGGCTGCCCCTCGGCCGCCGATCGCGGCTGAGCTCAGTCTTCGAGCGCCTGGCGCGCCAGCTCCAGCACGCCCTCGCGGCTGCGCGCGACGGCGAGGAACCGCTTCTGGTGGCAGAACACGCTGTCGGCCACGCCGGTCACGGCGGCGAGCGCCTCCCCCTCCAGGCCGGCCCACGCCGCCGGCAGGTCCCTGCGGTTGGCGAAGTCGCCCAGCACCTTCGGCACCGCGCGCAGGCCGTAGCCGTCGCGCTTCGGATAGATCACGAACAGCACGTCCGGCGCCTGCTCGACGACCGGCCGCACCCACGGCAGGTCGAGGTCGAGCTCGAGCAGCCGGGGATCGCCGGCGGCGGCCGCGGACTCGATCGCCCGCTCCACGTGCGCGCGGGCGCGCAGCCCGGAGGCCTGGCGGGCGATCTCGCGCCGGAGCGTCAGCTCGGCGATCGCGACCGCCTGCTCGAACGCTGCGTCCTCGTCTGCGGGGGTGGCGGGCTCGTCCCACGACGGGTTCAGCGCTGCGATCTGGGCCGAGACCGCGTAGGGGGCCAGCCCGTCCTCGCGCGCGGGCGCGAGCGAGACGCCGACGTCGTTGGCATCGATCGGCGCGACCAGGGTGTGGTCGACGCCCGCGTGCAGGGCTGCGGCGTCGCCGTCGGACAGTTCGTGAGCGCTGATCGCGGGCCCGTAGTGCGCCCATACGAGGCCGAAGCTCGCATACGGGATCCCGTCGCGCTCGCCCGCTCCGCCCTGCTGGTGGTGGTCGAAGTCCCCGGCGACGGGATCGTGGCGGTGGCCGACGTCGACCCGGACATCGGCCGCTGCGATCGCGTCCCGGTCGCGCGTCCGGGCCACCCGCACCTCGTCGTCCGGGTGCGCGAGCCGCAGCACCGCGACCGCGAAGGCGTCGTCGGCATGGAACGTCCCCGAGTGCGTGGCGACCTGCAGCATCCGGCCACCCTAGGCCGGGAAAAAGGGGACAGGCACCTTTTTCCCGGTGGGGCGAGTTCCAGGTGGCCGGCGCCTAGGAGGAGTGATGGGGAGGAGCCCGCGCAACGAGGTCGCCGGCGGCGTGCACCACGTGACCGCGCGCGGGAACCGCAAGCAGGACATCGTCCGCGACGACGTGGACCGGCGGCGCTTCGTGCGCGACTTCGAGCGGGTCGCCGGGGATCACGGCTGGCGGGTGCTGACCTGGTGTCTGATGACGAACCATGCGCATCTGGTCGTCGAAACACCGGCGGCGAACCTCGGCCAGGGGATGGGCTGCCTGCTGAGCCGGTACGCCCGCGTCTTCAACGACCGACACGAACTCTCGGGCCACCTCACGCAGGGACGCTTCCATTCCGTCCTCGTGACCCGCGAGCGGCACTTCGCGCATCTGCTGCGATACGTCGCGCTCAACCCGGTCACGGCGCGGCTCACCGACGATCCGATGCGCTGGCGATGGAGCGCTCATCCACTGCTGCTGGCCCAGATTGACGGGCCGCTGAGCGCGTGGCGTCGGGTTGAGGAGTTGCTCGCGGTCTGGGGCGGTCGCGAGGGGAGGCGCTACCGCTCCCTGCTCTACGAGAGCCCCGAGCTCGGCCCGTGGCACGAGGTGACAACCCCGGCCCCGCCACGCCCCACGCTCGAGCAGTTGATGTCCCACGCCGGGCTGGAAGAGGCGATGCGCGCCGCGCGCTGGGAGCACGGCTACCGGCTCCGCGAGATCGCCGAGCACACCGGCTGGTCCGTCTCGGCGACCCACCGCCGCACGGCCAGGTGAGAAAAAGGTGCCTGTCCCCGATTTCCCGGGGTGTCTAGACTCTGGCCCGCCTTCGGGCGCGTAGCTCAGTGGGAGAGCGCTCGCTTCACACGCGAGAGGTCGCTGGTTCGAAACCAGCCGCGCCCATCTTCGCCGGAGGCCTGACGTGGCCGTTGTTGGCCGGAAAGTGGGCCTTTCGGCGGGGCCGCGAAACGGATAGGTTCGCGCCACGATGGCTTCCACCGCCGGGTTGTCCCTGGAACGGGTCGCGCGGCCGGCCACCCCGCCCGGCAGGCAGGCCCATGCGTCCACGCCGCTGGCCTGGCTCGTGGTGCTGCTGCTGCCGCTCGCCGGGCTGATGTCGCTGCTGTTCCGCAAGCAGATCGATCCGCAATGGACCAATCCGCAGCTGCACTTCACACTCTTCCTGTCGGTGGGGATCGCGCTGTTCATGCTGGCGTTCGCCGCCGGCGAGGCCGCGCAGCGGCGCGGCGACGCGCGCGTCCTGCTCATCTCGCTGGCGTTCCTGTCGACCGGCGGATTCCTCGGCCTGCATGCCCTCGGCACCACCGGGATCCTGTTCCACACCCAGCACTCGGGGTTCAAGGTGGCGATCCCGGTCGGGCTGTTCGTCTCCGCAGCGTTCGCCGCCGCCTCCGCGTTCGTCGACCTCCGGCCGCAGTACGCCGCCGCCGCCGTGCGCCACCGTGCGGCCCTGCGGCGGAGCGCGTTCGCCGCGATGGCGGCCTGGTTCGTCCTGACCGTCGCCGACCTGCCGCCGCTCGACCAGCCGAGCACGGAGGGTGCGACCGGGACGCTGCTGCGCGTGCTCGCGGCGGCCGGCATCGTGATCTACGCGGTGTCCGCGGCACGCTTCTGGATCGTGTATCGCCAGCGGCTCACGCTCCTGCCCGCCGCGCTGATCGTCTGCTTCATCCTGCTGGCCGAGGCGCTCGTGGGCGTGCTGGTGACCGGCGAGCGGGCCTGGCACGCGAGCTGGTGGCTGTGGCACGCGCTGATCGTGCTCGCGTTCCTGCTCGTCGGGCTGGCGGCGCGGCACGAGTGGCACGAGGAGCGCTTCCGGCATCTGTATCTGGAGACGACGCGCGAGTCGAGCCGCCACGTGAGCGTGCTGTTCTCCGACCTCGCCGGCTTCACGACGTTCGCCGAGCGCTCGACGCCATCACAGGCGGCGGAGATGCTCGACGTCTACTACAAGGTGGCCACGCCGCTGATCGGCAAGACGTACGGCGGCAACGTGGAGAAGTTCATGGGCGATGGGATCATGGCGACCTTCAACAGCCGTGGCGACCAGCCCGACCACGCGCGGCGGGCGGCCGGCAGCGCGCTCGCGCTACAGGGTGCGCTCTCGGAGGCGTTCGCGCCCCACCCGGAGTGGCCGCGGCTGCGCGTCGGGGTCAACAGCGGCCCGGCGGCCGTGCGCGAGATGGGCGGTCAGGGCCACGTCGCCTACATCGTCGTCGGCGACGTCGTCAATACGGGGTCGCGGCTCGAGAACGCCGCGCCCGTCGGGGGCGTGCTGATCGGCAAGGGGACCTACGAGGAGCTACCGGACGGGATCGTCGTCGAGCCGATGCCCGGGCTGCGCGTCAAGGGCAAGGACCTGTCGGTCGACGCGTTCGTGCTGCTCGAGATGTCCTGACCCCGCCGGTGGGCGAATAATGCATCCCATGGATGCACGAGTCGACCCGGACCGGTTCGAGGTCACGTCGGTGGTCCCGATCCTGCGGATGTACGACGTCGCCGCGACCGTCCGCTTCTACACCGGCTTCCTCGGCTGCACGCTCGACTGGCAGGAGGGCGAGGGCGACCGCCCGGTGTACTTGCAGGTCTCGCGGGGCGGCCTGCGGCTGCAGCTGTCCTCCCATCACGACGACGGGACCCCGGGAACGGCGGTGCTGGTCGTCGTCAACGGCATCGAGGCGCTGCACGCCGAGCTTCACGCCAGCGGCTACCCGTACATGTACCCGGGACTCGATCCGGGGCCGGGGAACGGGCGCCAGGTCCAGGTCATCGATCCCGCCTCGAACCGCATCCGCTTCTACGAGCCGGCCGCCTGACCCCGTGCGGGACTGGCCCGAGCTCGACGACGCCGAGTTGCTGGAGCGGCTGCGGCTCGACGACGCCGCCTTCCAGGCCTACCTGGAGCGTCTGGCCGTGCTGGTGCCGCCCGGCCGCGCCTTCGACGACGCGGTGCTCGAACGGGCGCTCGGCTACCCGTGGGAGCGGCCGGCACGGTCCTACCTGCTGCGCGGCGGCGAGGTGACGCTGCTCGAAGACGTCGACCCGGAGGCGCGCGCGGCCGTCCGGGCCGGACGCCACCCGCTGCTCGCGTTCGGGGCCAACGGGTCGCCCGAGGGGCTCGAGCGCAAGCTGGCCCACTTCCCCGGCGCCGAGGACCGGACGGCGCTGGTGCTGGCCGGGCAGCTCGAGGGGTTCGACGTCGGCCCGGCCGCGATGACCACGCTCTACGGCTCGCTGCCGGCCACGATCTTCCCCAGTCCGGGCACGCGGGTGCGCAGCTCGATCGTGTGGGTGACCGCCGCCCAGCTGCGGCAGTTGACCTGGTCGGAGGTCAGCTACCGGCTCGGCCGGCTGCACGGGGCACGGTTCGAGCCCGACGATCCCGACGCCGGCGACCTCGACGGGTTCTGCGCGTTCGCCAGCCGCTTCGGCGCCTTCCAGCCCGACGGCGAGCCGGTCGCGCTCGCCGCCGTGCCCGCCCTGGGACGCAGCGCCGCCGCGCGCACGCAGCGCCAGTTGCTCGACGCCGTCGCCCGGATCGTTCTGGAGCCGGGGGCGAGCGCCGAGGACCTCGTCCATGCCCTGATGGACCGCTTCTCCCGCATCGCGCCCGGCATCCGCGACGCGCTGCGCACCCACGCCGTTCCGCTCGACGACGCGCACTGGCTCCCGTTTCCGGGTACCGCGGCCGGATGAGCGAGTCCGACCGGCGCCGGGGGTTCGCGATCGTGGCCGCGGCCTTCGCGATCGTGATGGTCGGCACCACGCTGCCGACGCCGCTCTACCCGATCTACCAGCAGAAGCTCGGCTTCTCCGGCCTCACGGTGACGGTGATCTTCGCCACCTACGCGGCCGGCGTGATCTCCGCCCTGATCCTGTTCGGCAACCTCTCCGACCAGATCGGCCGCAAGCGCACGCTGCTGCCCGGCCTCGCCGCCGCCGCGGCGAGCGCGGTCGTGTTCCTGCTGGCCAACGGCCTGGCGCCGTTGCTGCTCGGCCGTTTCCTGTCCGGGGTCAGCGCCGGGATCTTCACCGGGACCGCGACCGCCACGCTGGTCGACCTCGCGCCCGCGGGCGACGGCGGGCGCGCCGCACTGGTCGCCACGATCGTCAACATCGGCGGCCTCGGCCTGGGGCCGCCGCTGGCCGGCGTCATGGCCGAGCTGCTGCCCGACCCGCTGCGGCTCGTCTTCATCGTCCACCTGGTGCTCGTCGCGCTGATCGGGACCGCGCTGGCGCTGCTGGTGCCCGAGCCCGGCCGGCAGGGCCCGCTGCGGATCCGCCCGCGCGGACTCGAGGTCCCGGAGCAGGTGCGCACGGCGTTCGTGCGCGCCGCGATCGCCGGCTTCGCGGGCTTCGCCGTGCTGGGGCTGTTCACCGCCGTGGCCCCGGCCTTCCTCGGGCAGGTCCTCGGCGTGACCAACCACGCCGCGGTCGGGTTCGTCGTCCTGACGATCTTCGCCGGATCGATCATCGGCCAGCTCGGGCGCCGCGCGGTCTCCGACCGGGCCGCCCTGGCCGGCGGCTGCGCCGCCCTGATCGCCGGCATGGCGCTGTTCGTCGCCGGCATTCGCGGCGGGCACCTCGTGCTCGTGATCGCCGCCGCGGTCGTGGCCGGCGCCGGCCAGGGCCTGAGCTTCGCGGCCGGCATGGCGATGGTCACCGCCGGCACACCGCCCGACCGGCGTGCGGCGACGACCTCGAGCCTGTTCGTGGTGACCTACATCGCGATCTCGCTGCCGGTCGTCGGCGTCGGGCTGCTCGCCCAGGCGACCGACCTGAAGGTGGCCGGCACCGTGTTCGGCGCGGCCGTCGCCGTGCTGGCCGCGATCGCGGCCGCGACGCTCGTGCGCGAGGAGGGCTAACCGCGCCCGGTGGAGGAGGCCCGCTGGCGCCGCAGCGCCTGGTTCTCCTGGTATTCGAGCCACGTGCGGAACACCGCCAGCATCACGGGCGCGAGCAGCACCATGTGGACGATGATGATGAGCAGCAGCAGCTCGAGGACCTTCGTGAAGGTGATGGCGGCGAGCACGATGCGCGCGAGTCTATCGCGCCCGTAGGCTTGCGCGGCGCCCATGGACGCCCGCACGCGCAGCTACCTGGACCGTGCCGCCGAGGCCGTCGCGGAGCGGCGCTTCGAGGCGTCGGCCGGATTCGAGCGCATCGCCGCCGACCGCGTCCACCAGCTCGGCGATCCGCCGGAGGAGGTCGCGGCGCTGCTCGATGCCGGGGCGCGCCGCCAGCTCGCCAGCGGGGACGCCGCGACCGCGGCCCAGACGCTCGAGACGCTGGTCGCAATGCGGCGCAAGCTGGGCGACCGGACCGGCGAGCTGGACGCGCAGCGGCGCCAGTCGGCGGCCCGGCAACTGGCCGCGCCCGCCCTCGCCCGCGCCCCGGCCCCCGCACCGGAGCCGAGCCGCCCGCCGGAGGACTTCCACACGATCCTGGCCGAGCTCGACACCCTCGTCGGCCTGGCCGACGTCAAGGCCCGCATCCGCGCCCTCGCCGAGTTCATGCGCGTCCAGGCCGTCCGCCAGCAGGCCGGCCTGCAACGCGTCCCCGTCTCCCAGCACCTCGCGTTCACGGGCGCCCCCGGCACCGGCAAGACCACCGTCGCGCGGCTGTTCGGCCGCCTGCTGCACAGCCTCGGCGTCCTGAAGACCGACCGGCTGGTGGAGACCTCGCGCGCCGAGCTCGTCGCCGGCTTCGTGGGCCAGACCGCGGCCAAGGTGGACAAGGCGGTCGACGACGCTCTCGACGGCGTCCTGTTCATCGACGAGGCCTACGCGCTGACCGAGTCCGGCTCCGACGAGGACTTCGGCCGCGAGGCGGTCACGCAGCTGATCAAGCGCATGGAGGACGAGCGCGGGCGGCTCGCCGTCATCGTCGCGGGCTACAGCCGCCCGATGGCCGACTTCCTGGCGTCCAACCCCGGCCTGCAGTCGCGCGTCGGCGAGGTGATCGAGTTCCCGGACTACGACCCGGGCGAGCTGCGGCAGATCTTCGCCGGCTTCTGCGCGGCGGCCGACTACGACCTCACGCCGGCGGCCGCCGCCCGGCTCGCCGTCATCCTCGACGGGCTCTACGCGGCCCGCACCGAGCGCTTCGGCAACGCGCGAACGATGCGCAACCTGTTCGAGGACGCGATCGTCGCCCAGGCCGGTCGCCTCGGCGACGCCGGGCCGGCCGACGTCGCCCGGCTGCGGGCGCTCGAGCCGCCGGACCTCGACGCCGCCCTGGCGTCCTACGAGGCCACCGAAGGCGTTGCACCCGCCGAGCCAGGCGGATAGCGTCGGTCAACGCTCGATCGGGAGGAAGTCGCCGCGAACACCGCACGCTTGCGCGAGGTCCCGCTGTTCGCAGGGCTGGGGAAGCAGGACATCGAGGCGCTCGGCCGGATCGCCGACGAGCTGGACGTCCGGG
>JAXDHL010000553.1:0-3644 GCA_034664525.1 Solirubrobacteraceae bacterium | reverse complement strand
GCGTCGTCGCCGACTACCCCGCGATGAGCCAGCAGATCGGCCGCATGGTCGAGCGGGCGCGCTCCGGCGCGGGTGAGTACCCGTTCGACGAGGTCAACGAGACGATGGCCTTCCTGCGCTGGCTGCTCGAGGGCAACTTCACGTTCCTCGGCTACCGCGAGTACGAGGCCGACGAGGGCGTGCTGCGCGTGCTGCCCGGCTCCGGGCTCGGCCTGCTGGGCGACACGGAGCAGAGCACGCTCGGCGAGGGCAAGCCGATCTCCGCGCTGCACCCGTCGGTCCAGGCCCGGATCGACCACGGCGACCTGCTCGTCGTCACCAAGACCAACCGGTTCTCGCCGGTGCACCGGCGCGCGCGGATGGACTACGTCGGCGTGCGCTCCGAGCTGGAGCGAAGCGGTGGCGAGCCCGACGGGCGACACCGAGGCAAGGTCGGCGAGTGCCGGCTGATCGGGCTGTTCACCACGAAGGCCTACAGCGCCCCGGCGTCCGAGACGCCGCTGCTGCACCACAAGCTGCAGCGGATCCTCGAGGCCGAGGATCTGATCGACGGCTCCCACGACCACCGCGCCGCCGAGGCGATCTTCGGGTCGTTCCCGAAGGACGAGCTGTTCGCCGCCGGCTGGCAGGACCTGCGGGCGATGGTCGTCGCTCTGCTGGCCATGCAGTCCGACGAGGTCCGCGTGCTCGCCCGCCGCTCGCACGACGACCGCACGGCGGCTGTCGTGGTCGCCCTGCCGCGCCGGCGCTACGCGGCGCCGCTGGTCGAGCGCGTCCAGCGCCTCCTGCAGAGCCGCTTCCCCGACGCCACGATCGAGTCCCACATCGTCGTCGACGAGCAGTTCACGCACGCGCGCCTGCACTACACGGTGCACTCGCCGGCCGCGGACCTGCCCGAGCCCGACCTCGACGAGCTCGAGACCGAGGTCGCCCGCGTGACGCGCTCGTGGGACGACGCGGTCGAGGCCGTCCTGCGCGAGCGCCACGGGCGCTTGGCGGCGTCGGGGCTCGCCGCCAGTTGGCGCACGCGGTTCCCGGACTTCTACAAGGCGGCGACGCTGCCCGAGCTGGCGGCCGCCGACATCGAGCGCCTGGAGGAGCTCGAATCCGGCGACGCCGACCTCGTCGTCGGGCTGCAGCACGCCGAGGGCCGATCGGGGCCGCGCACCCGGCTCGCGCTCTACAAGCGGGGCGGCAAGGTCCCGCTGTCGGAGATCCTGCCGACGCTCGAGATGCTCGGGCTGCGCGTGCACGACGAGCGCCCGACGCGATTGACCGGGGGCGACGAGCAGACGTTCGTGCAGAACTTCGGCGTCCTCGGCCCCGACGGCGTCCCGCTCGACCTCGACGCGCTGGGCGACCGGCTGGCGGCGACGATCCTGGCCGTCCGCAACGGCCAGACGGACGCCGACTGGCTCAGCCGGCTCGTGCTCGTGGCCGGCTTGACCTGGCAGCAGGTCGGGATGCTGCGCGCCTACCGCGTCTACCGGCAGCGCGCCGGCGCGCGCTTCGGCCTCAAATACGACGGCGAGGCGTTCGCGTCGCAGCCGCACATCGCGGTCAAGCTCGTGCGCTACTTCGAGCTCCGGCACTCGCCGGACAGCGTGGAGGACGGCGAGGCGGCGGACGCGCTCCGTGAGGAGATCCTCGCCGACCTCGATGCCGTCGAGTCGCTCGACCAGGATCGGATCCTGCGTGACCAGCTCACGCTCGTGGACGCGACGCTGCGCACGAACGCGTTCCGCGCCGGCCGCGACGCGATGGCGATCAAGCTGCGCTCGGCGGACGTCCCCGGCATCCCGAGCCCGAAGCCGCACGTCGAGGTCTTCGTGCACTCGGTGGCGATGGAGGGCATCCACCTGCGCGGCGGCGCGATCGCCCGCGGCGGGCTGCGCTGGTCGGACCGGCTGGACTTCCGCACCGAGGTCTACGGGCTGATGCGGGCGCAGATGACCAAGAACGCGGTCATCGTCCCGACCGGCGCCAAGGGCGGCTTCTACCTCAGGCGCCGCCCGGAGGATCCGGCGGCCCTGCGCGAGGAGGTCGCCCGCCAGTACCAGCGCTACATCCGCGCGCTGCTCGACATCACCGACAACCTCGTCGAGGGCAAGGTCGCCCATCCGGACGGCGTGCGCGTGCTCGATGGCGACGACCCGTACCTGGTCGTCGCGGCGGACAAGGGGACCGCCACGTTCTCGGACACCGCCAACGCGATCGCCGCCGAGTACGGCTTCTGGCTCGGCGACGCGTTCGCCTCCGGCGGCTCGGAGGGCTACGACCACAAGGGCCTCGGCATCACCGCGCGCGGCGCCTGGGAGTCCGTCCGGCGCCACTTCCGCGAGCTCGGCGTCGACCCCGAGCGCGACGAGATCAGCGCCGTCGGCATCGGCGACATGAGCGGCGACGTGTTCGGCAACGGGCTGCTGCTCTCGCGCACCGTCAGGCTGGTCGCGGCCTACGACCACCGCCACGTGTTCATCGATCCCTCACCGGACCCCGGGACCTCCTGGCGGGAGCGCAAGCGGCTGTTCGACCAGCCGCGCAGCTCGTGGGCCGACTACGACCGCGGGCTGATCTCCGAAGGCGGCGGCGTCTGGCCGCGCAAGGCGAAGTCGGTGCCGCTGTCGCCGGCCGCCAGGGCGGCGCTCGGGATCGAGGCCGACCACCTGACGCCCGACGAGCTGATCCGGGCGATCCTGCGCGCACCGGTCGACCTGCTGTTCAACGGCGGCATCGGAACGGTGGTCAAGGCGTCCACGGAGTCCGACGCCGACGCCCGCGACCGCGCGTCGGACGGCATCCGCGTCGACGCGTCGGACCTGCGCTGCCGGGTGGTCGGCGAGGGCGGCAACCTCGGCTTCACCCAGCGCGGCCGGATCGAGTTCTCGGCGGCGGGCGGCAACATCAACGCCGACTTCATCGACAACTCGGCCGGGGTCGACTGCTCCGACCACGAGGTCAACGTGAAGATCCTGCTCGACCTCGCCGTCGCCCGGCGCGAGCTCGACGCCGCCGGGCGGCACACGCTGCTGCGCGCGATGACCGACGACGTCGTCGCCCACGTGCTCCAGGACTCCTACCGGCAGGCGCGCATCCTGTCGCGCGAGCTCACGGTCTCCGGCGTGCGGCTGTATGCCTACGAGGACCTGATGACGGCGCTCGAGGAGGAAGGGATCCTCGACCGCGACGCCGATGCGCTGCCCAACTCGATCCAGCTCGGGCAGCGGCGACGCGCGTCGCAGGGGCTGCACCGCCCCGAGCTCGCGGTCCTGCTCGCGCACGCCAAGCGCTCGCTGACCGACGCGCTGATGCCGACCGACCTGGTCGAGGATCCCTGGCTCGGGCGCGAGCTGCGCGGCTACTTCCCGCGCGCGGCGGCCGAGCGCTTCCCCGACCTGATCGGCAAGCACCGGCTGCGGCGCGAGCTGGTGGCGACGCTGATCGCCAACGAGGTCGTGGACGCGATGGGGCCGTCGTTCGTGTCGCGCCTGGCGACCGAGCTGGGCACGGCGGCGTCCGACGTCGTGCGCGCCTACCGGATCGCCCGCGACGTCACGGGAGCCGTCGGCCGGCTCGCGGCGATCGACGCGCTGGACGCCGGTCTGGACCGCGACGTCGAGGTCGAGCTCGTCGACGGGGTGGAG
>JAXDHL010000552.1:0-3240 GCA_034664525.1 Solirubrobacteraceae bacterium | reverse complement strand
CAACGACGTCGACGTCTTTCCCGAGTTCGCGCCGACGCGCGTGGAGATCCAGACGGCGTGCCTGGGTCTGTCGGCGACCGAGGTCGAGGAGCTCGTGACGGTCCCGCTCGAGGACGCCCTCAACGGGATTCCGGGGGTCGAGACGATCCGCTCGGAGTCGGTCGCCCAGCTGTCGAACGTCACGCTGCTCTTCCACCGCGGGACCGATGTCCTCGAGGCCCGCCAGTTGGTGCAGGAGCACCTGCAGACGGTGGCCCCCACGCTGCCGACGTGGGCAGCGCCGCCGTTCCTCATGCCCCCCGTGTCGGCGACGAGCCGGATCATGAAGATCGGGCTGACCTCCCGGACGCTGTCGCTGCAGGACCTGTCGCTGACGGCCTACTGGAAGATCCGCGCGCGCCTGCTGCGGGTCCCCGGCGTGGCGAACGTCGCGATCTGGGGCGAGCGCCTCAAGCAGATGCACGTCGACGTCGATCCCGGGCGGCTGCGGTCGACGCGCGTCGCCGTGGACGACGTCATGGAGGCGACGGCCAACGCGCTGGACGCGGGGCTCCTGCAGTTCTCCGAGGGCGCGACGGTCGGGACCGGAGGGTTCATCGAGACCGCCAATCAGCGCATCAGCACCCGCAACGTCCAAGCGATCGTGACCCCGGAGGACCTGGCTCGCGTGCCGCTGGCGCGGCGCGCCGGCCGGCAGCTGCTCCTGGGGGACGTAGCGAAGGTGACCTACGGCTCCCAGCCGCTGATCGGCGACGCCGTCGTCAACGACGGCCCGGGCCTGCTGCTGGTCGTCGAGAAGCTCCAGGGGGCCAACACGCTGCAGGTCACCCGCGGCGTCGAGCACGCGCTCGATGTGCTGCGCCCCGGCCTGCCCGGCGTCGAGGTCGACGCCTCCATCTTCCGCCCGGCGAGCTTCATCGAGCAGGCCCTCCACAACCTCACGCTCGCGCTGATCATCGGTTGCGCGTTGGTCGTGGCGGTGCTCGTCGCGTTCCTGTTCGAGTGGCGCGCGGCCTTCGTCAGCCTCGTCGCGATCCCGCTGTCGCTCGTCGCCGCCGGGGTGGTGTTGACGCTGCGCGGGGCCAACATCAACACCATGGTGCTCGCCGGGCTGGCGGTGGCCGTCGGGGTGGTCGTCGACGACGCGATCATCGACATGGAGAACATCGTCCGGCGCCTGCGGGTGCGGCGCGCGCAGGGCAGCGCACAGCCCCTGGCCTCGATCATCCTGGACGCGTCGCTCGAGGTGCGCGGCGCGATCCTCTACGCCACGTTGATCAACGTCGTCGCGGTCCTGCCCGTGGTGGTCGTGGGCGGGCTGACAGGGGCGTTCTTCCGGCCGCTGGCGTTGTCCTACGCCTTGGCGGTGCTCGCCTCGATGGCGGTGGCGCTCACCGTCACGCCGGCGCTCAGCCTGATCCTGCTGTCGCGGGGATCGCTGACAGGCCGCGAGCCGCCGCTGGTCCACTGGCTCAAGCGCGGCTACCGGCCGGTCCTGGCGCGCGTCATCAAGCGGCCTGGGACGGCGTACGTCACGGTGATCGCGGTCCTGCTGGTCGGGCTCGTGACGCTGCCGCGCCTGGGCCAGGAGTTGTTCCCCGGGTTCAAGGAGCGCGACTTCCTCATGCACTGGATCACGCCGCCGGGCACGTCGATCCCGGAGGAGCGGCGGATCGTGACGCGCGCCAGCACCGAGCTGCGCCGGATCCCCGGCGTCCGCGACTTCGGCTCGCACATCGGCCAGGCCTTCCTCGGCGAGGAGATCGTCGGGCCGAACTTCGGAGAGAACTGGGTCAGCCTCGATCGGAAGGCCGACTACGACACCACGCTGGCCGCCATCCGCGACGTCGTCGCCCAGCATCCGGGGCTGTACCGCAACGTCCAGACCTACATGCGCGAGCGCATCGACGAGGTCCTCGTCGGCTCGAGCGAGCCGATCGTCGTGCGCATCTATGGCGACGACCTCGACGTCCTGCGTCGCACGTCGGCGCGGGTGCGGAAGGCCATCTCCGGGACCGAGGGCCTCGAGAACGTGCGGTCGTCGCTGCAGGCCGACGTGCCTCAGATCGACGTCAGGGTGCGGCTGTCCGTGGCCCGCCGCTACGGCCTCAAGCCGGGTGACGTGCGCCGCGCCGCGGCGACCCTCGTGGCGAGCGAGGAGGTCGGGGACCTCTTCGTCGGCGGCAAGGCCTATGACGTGCACGTCTGGAGCACGCCGGCCACGCGGAACAGCCTGACGGCGATCCGCAACCTGCCGATCGACACGCGGGGCGACCGGCAGGTGCCGCTCGCCACGCTGGCCGACGTGCGGGTGGCCCCGACGCCGAACGTCATCCAGCGCGAGAACGCCTCGCGGCGCATCGACGTCTCGGCCGACCTGCGCCGCGGCGCGGACCTGGGCTCGGTCACCGACGACCTGCGACGGCGGCTGGCCAACGTCGCCCTGCCGCTGGGCTACCACGCGGAGGTGCTCGGCGAGGCGGCCGAGCGGCAGTCCGCGCAGAAGCGGCTGCTGACGTACGCCGTCGTGGCCGCGCTCGCGATCTTCCTGCTGCTGCAGGCCGCGTTCAGGAGCTGGCGCCTGGCGTTGCTGCTGTTCCTGACGCTGCCCATGGCCCTGGTCGGCGGCGTGCTGGCCGCCTACGGCGGCATCGGGGCGATCTCGCTGGGCGCGCTCATCGGCTTCTTCACGGTGCTGGGCATCGCCGCGCGCAACGGCATCATGATGATCACGCACTTCCAGCACCTGGAGCGCCACGAGGGCGAGGCCTTCGGCCCGGGGCTGGTGCTGCGTGGCGCCGGCGAGCGGCTCGCGCCGATCCTGATGACCGCGTCGGCGACCGGCCTGGCGCTGCTGCCCCTGGCGCTGCTCGGCGACCGGCCCGGACAGGAGATCGAGCACCCGATGGCCATCGTGATCCTGGGCGGCCTGGTCTCCTCGACGCTGCTCAACCTCTTCGTCGTTCCCGCCCTCTATCTGCGATTCGGGCGCAGTCGCGCCCCCGAAGGCCACCACAACCAACAAGAGGTGATCACATGAGGATGCTCCGCGGGCCGCTGCGCCCTTCTGCTTCGATGGTCGTCGCGTTCGTCGCCCTGCTGGTCGCGCTCGGCGGCACGTCCTACGCCGTCGTGCGCCTGCCGGCGCAAAGCGTCACAACCAAGTACCTGAAGAACGGCGCGGTCACGCGCGCCAAGATCAAGGCCAACGCCGTCGATGCGTCGAAGGTCGCCGCCAAC
>JAXDHL010000551.1:0-5988 GCA_034664525.1 Solirubrobacteraceae bacterium | reverse complement strand
ACCATCGCCAGCACCCACTCGGGCCGGTTGCCGATCAGGGTCAGCACGGTGTCGCCGCGCCGGACCCCGGCGGCGTGCAGCGCGCCCGCGACACCGGCCGCGCCCTCGGCGACCTCCGCGAACGTCCACTCGCGGCGCGAGCCGTCACGGGCGAGCTCGACCAGTGCCCGGCCGTCCGCCGGCCGCGCGCACACCACGTCGGCCCAGAAGTTCACGCCGCGACCGCCCACAGCCGCCACGGGCCGGGCACGCCGCGCAGGTCGTGCTCGCCGCGTGGCTCGAAGTCGAGGCCGGAGCCGACGACGAGGTCGCGGACCGTGCTGGAGACGAGCACCTCGGCCGGCTCGGCAAGCGCCATCACGCGCGCGGCGATGTGGACCGCCATCCCGCCGACGTCGTCGCCGATGACCTCGCACTCGCCGGTGTGCAGCCCGGCGCGGACGTCAAGCCCGAGCTGCGCGAGGTCTTCCGTGATCGCCCGCGCCGCGCGGATCGCGCGCGCCGGGCCGTCGAACGTGGCCAGCACGCCGTCGCCGGTCGACTTGACGGCGCGCCCGCGGTAGCGGGCGATCTGGGCGTGCACCGCCGCATCGTGCTGCTCGAGCAGCGAGCGCCAGCGCGCGTCGCCGAGCTCGGCCGCGCGCTCCGTCGACCGGGCGATGTCCGTGAACAGGACGGTCGCCAGCACGCGGTCCGGCTCGCGGCTCGCGCGCGTGCCGGTCAGGAACTCCTCGATCTCGTCGGCGACGGCGTCGGCGTCGCCCAGAAACGGCAGCGAGTCGCTGCCCTCGAGCGCCGCCAGGCGGGCGTCCGGGATGTGGGCGGCCAGGTACTGGCCGTGCCGGAAGTCGATCGCGGTGTCGTGGCGGCGGTGCACGACGAGCGTCGGCACGCGGATCGACGGCAGCAGCGGCCGGACGTCGAACTGACCGTGCATCGCGGCCGACTTGCGCCCGTAGGTGGGGTCCATGGCGAGCCGCTGCATGCGGCCGAGCCACTCCACGAGCCGGCGGTCGTGCAGGTGCCCGGGCGCGAAGCTCTGGGCGATCAGGTCGCCCTGGCCCCAGTGGTCCCGGTAGGCGTCCATCGCCGCCTCGCGCAGCTCCGGCGACCAGGCCCACTCGTAGTCGGCCACGTACGACGCGCGCGCGAAGCTCGCGTAGAGCACCAGCGCGCCGACGCGCTCCGGCGCGCCGGCGGCGAACAGCATCGCCATCGGGCCACCCTCGTAGATCGCCATCACCGCGCAGCGCTCGGAGCCGGCGGCGTCGAGCACGGCGTGCACGTCGTCGACCTGGTCCTCAAGTGGCGCCGGCTCCTCCAGGCGCTCGGACATCCCGGAGCCGCGGCGGTCGAACAGGATCAGCCGGCTGAACGACGCCAGGCGGGCGAAGAACGCCGTGACCGTCGGGTGGTCCCAGACGTGCTCCATGGTCGAGATCGCCTGGGGCACATAGAGGAGGTCCATCGGCCCCTCGCCGACGGTCGACCACGCGATCGCCCGCCCGTCTCGGGTGGTGACGTAGCGGGTCTCCGGTTGCACGGCGGGGAGCCTACGCGCCCCCCGCCGTGCCCGGAGCGACTCCCTGACTCAGCCCGCGTAGGCGTCCGGCACGTTGGACGCGATGAAGTCCCGCAGCGGCCCCTCGGCGATCCGCGCGTAGACGCCGGGGTAGCCGGCCTCGGCGCAGCCCTGGCCGTAGCTGGTGGCGCCGACGAGACGGAAGCCGCCCGTGGCGGTCGACAGCGGGGCGAGCAGCGGCCCGCCCGAGTCGCCCTGGCAGGTGTCGGTGCCGCCCTGCGGATAGCCGGCGCAGACCATCGTGGTGGCGTCGAACGCGTCGCCGAGCACCGGCGTCGTGTCGTGGTAGGCGCTCGCGCAGCCGGCGTCGGTGACGATCGGCACCTGGGCGTAGTTCATGATCGCCGGCGCGCTGCCGCCCTCCGAGGTCGTCCCGAACCCGGCGATCGTCATCTGGTCGCCCGGCTCCCAGATCGAGCGCTCGCTGGTCGCGGCGATCTTCATCGGCGTGACCGCCGACGGGGTGTCGAGCTTGAGCAGGCTGACGTCGGAGCCGTGCGTCAGCAGGTAGCTCGACGGCAGCTTGACCTGCGTCACCGTGTGCTGCTCGCCGCCGGTTCCGTCGGCGTGGACGGTGTTGAGCGTCAGCTGGACGGCGCCGGTGGGCCAGCCGACCGGGGTGGCGACGCCGGCCCCGGTGATCGAGCCGCAGTGGCCGGCGCTCAGCACCCACTGGGGCGCGATCAGCGTGCCGGTGCAGCCGAAGGCGCCGGCGATCGTGACGTTGGCCACGTAGGGGAAGCTCCCCGCGGACGCGGCCTGCCCGCCGACGACGGCGGAGGCGCTGGAGCTGCAGGTCAGGGCCGCGGCGGCTGCGAGGGCAGCGGTGAGGGCTCGGGACGATCGTCGCATGAGCCCTGGAACGTCGTAACCGCCCGGAACTTGCGGTGTCGAAGGTATCCTCTGCCGCAGCAAAGCGCCGAAAGAGAGCAGCCAACCCATGGCCGTGTCCGACCCTCCTGCCTTCTACGAGAAGACCGACGAGCAGCGCGCCATCATCGAGATGGTCCGCCAGTTCGTGGACGAACAGATCATCCCGAACGCCGAGCACTACGACGCCAAGGACGAGTTCCCGGCGCCGATCGTCGACCAGATGAAGGAGCTCGGGCTCTTCGGCGTCACGATCCCCGAGGAGTACGGCGGCATGGGGCTCGACCTGACCACCTACACGATGATCGTGGAGGAGCTCTCGCGCGGGTGGATCTCGATCTCGGGCGTCGTCAACACCCACTTCATCGGCTCCTACCTGCTGATGAAGTTCGGCACCGACGCCCAGAAGGAGCGCCTGCTGCCCAAGATGGCGACGGGTGAGATCCGGGCGGCGTTCTCGCTGTCCGAGCCCGAGCTCGGCTCCGACGTGCAGGCGATCAAGACGTCGGCGAAGAAGCTCGACGACGGCGCCTGGGAGATCAACGGCCAGAAGATGTGGGTCACCAACGGCCTGATGTCCGGCGTCGTCTTCGTGCTGGTCAAGACCGACAAGGACGCCCATCCACCGCACCGCGGCATGACCTGCTTCGTCTGCGAGAAGGAACCGGGCGCGTCGGAGAACACCGGCGCCTACGCCGGCCTGACCGTGCCGCCGAAGATCAAGAAGATGGGCTACAAGGGCGTCGAGTCCACCGAGCTGATCTTCGACGGCTACAAGTGCCCGGCCGACATGGTCCTCGGCGGCGAGGACGCCGGCCTCAACAAGGGCTTCGCCCAGATGATGGACGCGCTCGAGGTCGGCCGCGTCAACGTCGCCGCCCGCGGCGTCGGCATCGCCCAGCGCGCGCTCGAGCTCGCCCTGCGCTACTCGCAGGAGCGCAAGGCGTTCGGCAAGCCGATCGCCCAGCACCAGGCGATCCAGTTCAAGCTCGCCGACATGGCCACCAAGATCGAGGCCGCCCGGCTCATGACGCTCAAGGCCGCCCGCATGAAGGACGCGGGCGAGCGCTCGGACCTCGAGGCCGGGATGGCCAAGCTGCTGGCGTCGGAGACCGGCAAGGAGTGCGTCGAGGACAGCTTCCGCATCCACGGCGGCTACGGCTACTCCAAGGAGTACGAGATCGAGCGCCTGTACCGCGACGCGCCGCTGCTGCTGATCGGCGAGGGCACGTCCGAGATCCAGCGCATGGTCATCGGCAAGAAGCTCCTCCAGCGCCACAAG
The DNA here is from genome assembly GCA_034664525.1 of Solirubrobacteraceae bacterium. Taxonomy (GTDB): domain Bacteria; phylum Actinomycetota; class Thermoleophilia; order Solirubrobacterales; family Solirubrobacteraceae; genus DATLGB01. Next base: position 2,254 of record JAXDHL010000551.1, on the reverse strand, counting down.
ATCTAGGCGCTGCCGTGACGTCGCCGGACACGAAGGCGCTGGTCGAGAAGGCCGTCCTCGACTTCCAACAGGACGTGCCGGCACTCGCCGGGCTCAAGCTCGTCGTCGAGCTCGAGCTCCGCGGTCGCGGGGACGTCCAGCTGTACCGGGTCGAGCTCCCGGGCCCGAAGATCACCAAGGACATCGCGTCGGACGCCAAGGTCCGCCTCTCGATCCCGCGCTCGCACTTCAACGAGCTCGTGGAGCACGGCGGGATCCGGCACTGGCGCGAGGCGTTCCAGTCCGGGCACGCCCGGGCGGAGGGGCCGCCGCAGACGCTGAAGCTGATCGCGCAGGTGGTCGCCAAGCAGGAGGAGCGTGACCGCACCCGCAAGGCGCGGTCGCGCTAAGGGCCCGCTCAGTCGCCGGAGCCGGCCGCGGCCGGCTTCGCCCCGACCTTGACCGCGTAGCGCGACGGCGTGGTCGGGACGACGGGGTTGGCGATCGCCGACAGGCGGTTGACCAGCTTGATCCACTGCTTGGGCTTGAGCACCGCGTTGACCTGGCGGGCCTGCTTGGTGTTCGTGCCGTACAGCGGCCGGAACCCGACGTGGATGTGGTCGGCGTGGTCGGCCATCGCCAGCGTGTTGTCGGTGCCCTGGAAGGTCATCAGCGAGATGATCTGGTGCGGCTTCATCGTGCCCTGCAGGGTGAGCAGGCGCTGGATGGTCATCTCGGTGATCGAGCCCGGGCCCTGGGTCGCGGGGCTGATCGTGATCCCGTTGACCGCGGCGATGTCGACCGCGTTGCCCGACGCGTGCTCGGACACGTTGCCCGAGGTGGTCATCAGGCCGTGGCCGCACTCGAGCGCGCTGACGGTGGGCTTGAGGCCCGAGGAGGCCAGGAACTCGAGCGTGGCGAGCACGCGGCGGTCGATCAGCCCGAGGCGGATGTCGCGGCGGCCGCACTGGTAGATGTCGATCCGCGGGTTGGCGAGCACGTGCTGCTGCAGCGCCTCCTTGGACATCAGGAGGACCTGGCCGATCGTGAGCTCCTTGGCGTCCGGCCCGACGAGCGCGTTCTTGCCGGCGGCGCGGTAGAGCTCGGTCGACTCCAGGAGCTTCCAGCCGTCGAGGATCGGCTTCGGGTCGATCCGCGGGGCGCCGCGGCCGGCGGGCCGGATCTCGAAGTGCACGTGCGGCGCGACCTGCTTGGAGACGCGCCCGATGCGGCCGAGGACCGTGCCGCCGATGACCTTCGCGCCCTTGCGCATCGGCTTGGCGACGTAGTCGGCGCGGTTGAGCTTGAGCGCGGCGCCGGCGGTCGGCTTGTAGTTGTTCTCGGCGAGCTGGAGGTCGCCACCGGCCGCGCGGGCGTTCACGCGGCGCGGGTTGGCGAACAGGCGGTCCTTGCCGAGCGGCGCAGCCGAGCTCGTGACGGTGGGCCGCGGCGCCTTGGTGGCGGCCTTGACGGCGCGCTTCGGCGCCGCCTTCGACGTGTCCGAGGCGGCGCTGGTCGGCGCCGCGTCGGCCTTCGGCTGGTTGAGCTTGAGCTCGCGCCGCACCTGGGCCTGCGAGACGTGGCGGACGCGCGGGGCGGGGTAGGTGCGAGCCACCTTGGCCAGGTGCCCGTAGGTGAAGACGTTGCCGTAGGCGTCCTGCAGGCGGATGTAGTTGCCGAGGCGCGCGTTGCGGCCGAGGCCGACGATCTTGCCGTCGTTGACGGCGACGACCGGCGCGCCCTTCTTGGCGAAGATGTCGATGCCGGTGCGGTTGGCCTGGCTCTCGACCGGCAGCGCGGCGTTGCGGCCCTTGAGCGTCCGTGACGGCTTGGTCGAGACCGCGCCGGCGTAGCGGGCGGCGGCCTGGACCGGGAAGCGCGCCTGCGTGAGCCCGGTGAGCGACCCGACGAAGTCGGCCGGCAGCCCCCCGATCAGGCGCGCCCGCAGCATCACGGAGTCGACGTACCAGTTGGCGTGGTTGTAGGCGAAGATGGCGCGGCGCAGGTCCTGCTGGCCGCCGGCGGCCTTCAGGTAGCGGGCGGCGGCGAAGATCGCGTCCACCGGGTTGTACGGATCGCTGACGCCGTCCTTGTTGGCGTCGACGCCGTAGCGCTTCCAGGTGGAGGGCATGAACTGCATCCAGCCCTGGGCGCCGGCGACGGAGATGTTGAGGTTGCGGCCGTAGTCGGTCTCGATCTCGTTGATCGCGGCCAGGACCTCCCAGCGGATCCCGTACTGGATTCCGGCGGCCTGGTAGATCGGCAGCAGGAACGG
>JAXDHL010000550.1:0-2899 GCA_034664525.1 Solirubrobacteraceae bacterium | reverse complement strand
GCCCCGCGCAAGGGCATCAACGTCACCTACGCGCGGCCCGAGCTGCCGGCGATCACCGACAAGGACCTGGCCGACCTCGAGCTGGCGGTCGAGCTCAAGGCCGACTTCGTGGCGCTGTCGTTCGTGCGCTCGGCGGCCGACATCGAGCAGCTGCGGCGGCTGCTGACCGAGCGCGGCTCGTCGGCGCGCACGATCGCCAAGATCGAGAAGATCGAGGCCTACGAGCACCTCGACGAGATCATCGCCGTCGCCGACGGGCTGATGGTCGCCCGCGGCGACTACGGGGTCGAGGCCGGCGTCGCGCACGTGCCGCTGATGCAGAAGGACACGATCTTCCGGGCCACGCAGGCGGGCAAGCTCGTGATCACCGCGACGCAGATGCTCGAGTCGATGATCCACGCCCCCGAGCCGACGCGCGCCGAGGCGACCGACGTCGCCAACGCGGTCATCGACGGCTCTTCGGCAGTGATGCTGTCGGCCGAGACGAGCGTCGGCGAGTACCCGGTCGAGGCGGTGCGGTCGATGGCCGAGATCGCGCGCGCCGCCGAGGCGGCCCCGTTCATCCACGGCCGGGCCAAGACCTCGAACGCCAACACGACGGCCGAGGCGGTCCTGCACGCCGCCGTCGAGCTGGCGGACGAGATCGACGCGGCCGCCCTGGTGATCCCGTCGTCGACCGGCGGCGCGCCGCGGGCGTGCGCGAAGTTCCGCTCGCGGCGGCCGATCATCGCGCTCACCTACCTGCCGCAGATCGCCGACCAGCTCACGCTCGAGTGGGGCGTCTACCCGACGACGGTCCCGGCCGCGGAGACCGTCGACGACATGATCGACCAGGCGCTCGTGACCGCCCGCGACCACGCCGGGCTGCCCAAGGGCTCGCGGGTCGTGCTCACGGCGGGGCGGCGAACGGGCACGCCGGGCGCCACGAACCTCGTGATGGTCCGCGAGATCCCCTAGTTGCAGATGCCGCAGCGGCCGCTGTCGCAGAGGCAGACGAGCCGGGCGCCGGCGTCCGTGGTCGGCGCCCAGCGGCGCACCCACTCCAGTGCGGCCGGCTCGATGTGATCGGCGCCGCCGCCCGGCCAGCAGCCGACGTGCAGCTGGTGCGTGAGCCGCAGGTCGTCGGGGGTGCTGCGCGCGGCGATCGCCTCGATGTGATGCCGGATGGGCTCGTGCATGGTCGTGACCCCGCCCAGACGCCGCCGCTTGCGACGTGCGGGCCGGGCACATGGGTGATACCCGATCCACGCACAGGCCTCACCCGGCATCAGCTCAAGCCGGCCGGATCGGGCTACGCGCGGGAGGGGATCCGCCCGACCGCCTCGGTGTACATCCCCATCTGCTCCGAGATCGCCTCGTTGGTCACGCCCTCGATGTGCCGGATGTCCTCGACGCACAGCTGGGCGTCGATCGTGTTGCGCATGAACTCCTCGTCGGTGCGCAGCGCGGTGATCTGCTCGGCGGTGCCGCGAGCGGCGATGTAGCCCCCGAGCTCGCCGTTGGGCTCCATCAGGGCGACGTCGAAGCCCTCGATCTTGCCCTGCTGCTGGCGGCGCCCGAGGATCCCGAGCGCATCGTTGAAGACCTCCACGGCGCGCTCCTCGAGCCCGCGCACGGGATTGCTCCAGGACATGAACAGCAGATGGTCGGCCATTGCGTGGCCTCCTGGGTCACGGCCCGGACGGAACCGCCAGGCCTGTCCTGGCGACCCTCTCACCGCGTCGCGGCGGGCGCAAGCGCGGCGCCGCGGAACGTCGCGCGGTAGCCCGTCGGCGTCGTGCGGCAGGCGCGCCGGAAGTGGTCGCGCAGGCCGGTGGCGGTGCCGAAGCCGCAGCGGCCGGCCACCACCTCGACCGGAAGGTCGGTCTGCTCGAGCAGCCCGCGCGCGACCAGCACGCGCTGGGCGAGCAGCCACTGCAGCGGCGTCGTCCCCGTCTCGGCGCGGAAGCGGCGCGCGAACGTGCGCTCCGAGCAGCAGGCGTGAGCGGCCATCTCGGCGACGGTCAGCGGCTTGTCCAGGCGCTCGAGCATCCACGCGCGCGTCGCGGCCAGGCCGCGCTCGTCGGCGGCGGGGACCGGCGCCTCGGCGAACTGCGCCTGGCCGCCCGGCCGGTGCGGCGCGACGACGACGCGGCGGGCGACCCGGTTGGCCAGCTCGGCGCCGCAGTCGGTGCGCACGAGGTGCAGGCACAGATCGATGCCGGCGGCGACGCCCGCGCTCGTCAGCAGGTCGCCCTCGTCGGTGTAGAGCACGTCGGGCTCCACGGTCGCGAGCGGGAAACGCGCGGCGAGCTCGCCGGTGTGGCGCCAGTGGGTGGCGGCGCGGCGACCGTCGAGCAGCCCGGCCTCGCCGAGCACGAAGGCGCCGGTGCAGATCGAGACCATGCGGGCGCCGCGGTCCGCCGCCGCGCGCAAGGCGGGCAGGACGGCCGGCGGGCGCGGACCGGCGAGGTCGTCGACGCCGGGCACCACGACGGTGTGCGCCGCGGCCAGCGCCTCCAGCCCGTGCGGCGGGACGATTCCGAGGCCGGTCGCCGCGACCGGCGAGCCGGCGCCGCAGACGCGCACGTCGTAGCCGGCGACGCCGAGCACGTGGACGGGCGTGGCGAGGTCGAACGCGACGACCGAGTCGAGGGCGAGGACGGCGACGACGTGTGGCGGCATCCTTGCGAAGCATGGCATCTCTGCCACTGGCGCAGCACCGGCGGCGGGCGCGACGATGCCGGCATGCGGATCGAGATCCCCCTGTATGCCGGCTTCGACGAGGTCGACGCGGTCGCGCCGTTCGAGGTCCTGGCCAATGCCGCGGCAGCCGTCGACGGCCTCGAGGTCGCGCTCGTCGGCGCGCATGGCGCCGGCGAGGTCACCGCCGCACACGGCGCGCGCATCGTCGTCGATG
>JAXDHL010000549.1:0-2517 GCA_034664525.1 Solirubrobacteraceae bacterium | reverse complement strand
CATCGACGACGCGACGATCGCCGCGCTGTCGAAGACCAAGCCGATCATCGTCGGCCCGGCGCCCACGTGATGCGCCGGCTCGACGATCACGGCGTGCGCGACGCCCAGCGCGTCGCGCTGCCGTTCTCGACCGGGGCGATCGACGCGATCAGCTTCCTCGTCCTCGGCAAGGTGTTCTCGGCGTTCATGACGGGGAACATCGTGTTCCTCGGGTTCGAGGCCGCCGGGGCGCCCGGGCCGTCCACGTGGCGGACCGTCGCCGCGGTCGGCGCGTTCGCGGTCGGCGCGAATCTCGGGACCCGGATCGTCGCGCGGAGCGCGGGCGCCGGCGCCGTCCGGCCCCGGCGGGTGACCGCGGCGCTCGCCGTGGGCGCGGTCGCGCAGGTCGTGTTCCTCGTCGTGTGGGTGGCGGTCGGCGGGCGTCCGTCGAACGGGAGTGCAAACGCGCTCATCGCGATCTCCGCGCTCGCGATGGGAATGCAGACCGCGACGGTGTTCTCGCTCGGCGTGCGCGCGGTCTTCAGCACCGCGGCCACCGCGCCCTGGACGGCGCTCCTGGGCGACCTCTCGACGTGGTCGCAGACGCACGCCGAGCGCCGCCGCCTGGCCGCCGTCCTCGCCGCGCTCTTCGCCGGCGCGGTCGCCGGCGCCGTGTTGGTGGTCCATGCTCGCGCGTGGGCCGCGGTGCTCCCGCTCGCCGTCAGCGCGTCCGTGGTCACCGTGGCGGCCCGCCGCCTGCATCCCGCGCCGGCTGGGCCTCAGGTCGCCGTGGCGACTCCAGCGCTGCCCGGCGACGACCGCGCCGCGGGCGCGGCTTCGTAGCGCAGGTCAGGCGGCGCGCGACGCCCCGCGCCGGCGCGCGCGCCCGTCGCGCCACAGGCGCAAGAAGGCGACGACCGTCAGCGCGAGCCCGGCGGCGGCCAGCCAGCGGGTGCCCGCGGTGCCGAGCGCGAACGCGATGCCGCCGACGGTCGTCGCCCACGCGACCGAGCCGGCGGCATTCCAGGCGGCGAACCGGCGCCAGCGCATCTGCTCGGCGCCGGCCAGCCACGCGATCGCGACGCGCCCCACGGCGACGAAGCGCCCGACGAAGATGGCGGCGCCGCCGTAGCGGGCGAAGAGCGCACTTCCGGCGTCGAGCGCCCTGCGACGCACGCGACGCCCCGGGCCACGGGCGACGAGGGCGCGGCGGCCGAGGCGCCGGCCGAGCAGGTACCCGATGTTGTCGCCGACGATCGCGCCGGCCGCGGCAAGGGCGATCACCGCCCAGATGTGCATCTTGCCTTCCGCCGCCAGGACCGCGGCGGTGATGAGCGTCGCCTCGCCCGGCACCGGGACCCCGGCGCTCTCGACCGCGACGGCGGCAGGCAGCACGGCGTATCCGAGGCTGCCGGCGACGTCCAGCGCGCTCATGATCGCGTCTGCGCCGGGGCCTCACGGCGCGGTCGCACCACACGCCGGTGCAGGCCGGCGCGGCGCTCGGCGACGGTGAGCACGACGCCGCCCAGCACCGCGAGCGCGGAGGCCGCGATCACCCACGCGAACGCGTGGTGAAACGCGTCGGCCAGCGGTACGGCGACGCGAGCCCGCACAGCCGGCGCCAGTGGCGCCAGGATGCCGGAGCTGCCGCCCGCGCCGGGCATGGCCGCACGTGCCTGGCTCTCGAGCAGGACCGCCGCCAGCGCCGTTCCGACCGACGCGCCGACCTGACGGATCGTGTTCAGCGTGGCGGTGGCGCGCGGGACCTGGGCCGACGTCAGCACTGCCAGCGCGGACGCGGTCGCCGGCTGGACGGACGCGCCCATGCCGATCCCGCGGACGAAGAGCAGGGCGGCGAGCAGCGCCTGCGGCGTCGCCGGCCCGACGAAGGCCCACGGGATCGTGGCCAGCGTGACGACGGTGGCGCCGACCAGCACGACCCGGCCGCCGCCGATGGCGTCTGTGAGCCGGCCGCTGATCGCGAGCGCGGCGGCCGCGCCGAGCCCCTGCGGCGCCATCATCAGGCCCGCCGTCAGCGCGCTCTCGCCGCGATCGAGCTGGTAGTAGAGCGGCAGCAGGATCATCGTGCCGAAGAGCCCGATGCCCAGCAGGAACAGCGTCGCCGCCGCGGCGCCGAAGGCGGGGACACGGAAGAGGCGGACGTCGATCAGCGGCCGCGGCGTCCGCAGGGCGCGGAACACGAAGGCTGCGACGAGCGCCGTGCCGGCCAGGATCGGCACGAAGGCGATCGGATGCAGCAGCCCGCCGTGGGCCTCCATCTCGGCGAGCCCGAACACGATGCCGACGACGCCGGGACATACGAGCGCCGCCCCGAGCCAGTCCAGGCGGCCGGCGTCGGCGCGCCCGGCCGCGCGGCTGAGCAGATGTGCGGCAAGGCCGAACCCGATCGCGGCGATGGGAACGTTGACGAAGAAGATCCACCGCCACGTGGCGTTGTCGACGATGAGCCCGCCGATGATCGGCCCGAAGATCGGGCCCAGGAGGATCGGGACGCCGACGAGCGACAGCACGCGGCCG
>JAXDHL010000548.1:0-8156 GCA_034664525.1 Solirubrobacteraceae bacterium | reverse complement strand
GTACGAGACCGAGCCCGAGCAGTCGAAGCCCTTGTCCTTGAAGCTCCCGTGCCCGCCGCCCCAGATGTAGGGCGTGCGCGCGATCGTGTTGCCGGCGCGGATGATGTCCATCACGGCCTGCGGCGCCTCGAGCGGCGGCAGCGCGACACCATTCGGCAGCGCCGTCGCCTTGTTGGCCTCCAGCCCGTGGACGCCCGACGTGTCCGCGCTCGTCTGCTTGGTGTCGGTCGCCGGGCCGGTCGGCTTGGGCAGCGACATCTCGTCGGCGGCGCTCTCGGTCGACGTGCCGGCCGTCCCGGCGTTCGTGGTCTCACCGGCGACCGGCGAGACGAGCCGGGCATGCGACTTGGGCAGTGGCGCGGTCGGGTCGACCTGAGCGCCGGCCGCCGCTGCCGCCGCAGCCTTCGCCGCGCGGGACGTGTTCGCGGAGCCGGCGGCGTTGGACGCCGCGGCGGCGGACTTCTGCGCGGCGCCGCCCGTCGCGGCGGTCTCAGCGGTCGCACCGCACGCGGCGAGCGCGCCGGCGCTCAGCAGCGCTGCGCCGGCGGCGGCGAGGATGCGCGGGACGGGCACCCTCATGCGATCGGCCCCGTCCGCCGGCGGCTTGAGCAGCTTCATGCGGTTGCGATCTCCGCGACGATGCGCACCGCGGTCGTCTCCTCGTCGAGACTGGCGCCGCTGAGCCCGCGCGATTCGGCCTCGAGGTCGGCCAGCAGGCCCAGCGCGCGACGGAACGTCTCCGCGTCGCGGCGGCGCACGTCGGCGATCAGCTGGTCGGCGGCGAACGGCGGCATGCGCAGGCGACCCTTGATCTGTCCCGGGCTCTCCCCGGCATCGAGCCCGACGGCGATCTCGTGGGCGTCCCGCAGTCGGCGCACGATCTGGAACATCAGGCTCGGCACGCGCTCGCCCTGGCCGCGCAGCTCCATCAGCAGCCGCATCGCGACCTCGCGGTCGCCGGCGACCACCGCGTCGGCGAGCGTCCACGCCTTGCGCTCGGCCGAGCCGGCGCACAGCTCGTCGATCTCCTCGGCGCTCGGCGCCGCCCCGCGGCCGAGCTCCAGGCTGATCTTCTCGAGCTCGCGCAGCAGCCGCTGCTGCCGGTCCCCCACGCGCGCGATCAGTGCGCGCGCCGCCTGGACGTCGACCTGCAGCCCCACCTCGCCGGCGCGCGCGACGGCCCAGCCGGGCAGGTCGCGGGCCTTGACGGCGTGCTCCTCGGCGACGACGCCGCCGACGGCCTGGACCGCCTTGACCAACGCGGCCGGCACCTTGACGCGGCCCTCCTCGCGCCCCAAGAACGTCACGGTCAGGCTCTCCGGGTCGATGCGCTTCAGTGCCGCGGCGACCGGCCCGACGTCGGCCTCCTTCCAGCGCTCGACGCCGTCGGCGATGACGAACCGCCGCCCCATCGCGAACGTCATCGCACTCAGCGCCGCCACGACGACCTCGGGCGTGCAGGCTTCGTTCTCGAACACCTCGACGCCGCTCGAGCCGCTCTGCGTCTCGGCCATCGTCCTCAGGCGCGCGCGCCGCTCGGCGATGCGTCCGTGGTCGTCGCCGTGGATCAGGTACGCGGACTTGAACGCGGGCGACACAGCCGTGAGAGTAGCTTCGACGGCCGTCACGATCGTGCCCCGAGCCGTTCGACGGTCATCCGGCCGCCCAGCGCGTGCAAGCGCACCGTGCCGTCGCGGTCGGTCCGGAACACGTTGGGGACCCGCCGCAGCGCCGCGAGCGTCGATGGCGCCGGGTGCCCGTACGTGTTGTGGCGGCCGACCTCGATCGTCGCGACCTCGGGCCGCAGTTGCACGAGCTCGCGCGGGAGCCCGGTGTCGGCGCTGCCGTGGTGGGCGACCTTGAGCGCGTCGACGTCCGGCAGCGCGAGGCCGCCCGTCACGTCGGACTCGGCATCCGCCGTGAGCAGCAGGTCGAACCACCCGCTGCGCAGGTGGATGACCAGCGCGCGGTTGTTCGGATCGCCCTCGGGTGGCAACGCGGCGATCGCGGGCGGCGGTGACAGCACCTGCAGGCGCAGCACGCCGAGCCCGACGACGTCGCCGGCCGCGACCCGGATGATGCGCGCGCCGGTCGCAGCCGCCTCGCGTGGCAACGCCTCCTGCACCGGCGTCGGCCACCCGGCGCCGCCGTCGATCACGAGCCGCGGCCGGAAGTGCTCGAGCACGGTGATCGCCGCGCCCTCGTGATCGCGCTGGGCGTGGGTGAGCACCAGCGCGTCCAGCCGCCGCAGACCGACCGCCCGCAGTCGTGCGACCACCTGTCCCTCGGGCGGTCCGGTGTCGACGAGGACGGCGGCGCCGTCGCGCTGGACCAGCGTCGCGTCGCCCTGCCCGATGTCGAGGAACGACACCAGCGTCTCGCCCGGCCGTGGGGCGGCCGGCGACGGGCCGCGACCGCTGAGCAGCAGCACGGCGATCGCAGCCGCGACGATCGCGCAGGCAGGCGCGAGCACCCGCCGCCGCCGCGCCTCCCGGAGCGCGAGCCACCCGGCGACCAGGAGGCCGTAGCCGACCAGCGCGCCGCCGATGCCCGGCAGCCTGACCGTCGCCACCGCGTGCGGCACGGCGGCGGCGGCCCGCGCCACGTCGTCGAGGAACCCGACGAGCCAGCCGTCCACGACCGTCAGCGGCCCGGCGGCGACCGGCCCGACCTGGCCGACGGCCGCGGCGAGCATCCCGAGCCACATGACCGGGGCCACGACCGGCGCCGCCACCAGGTTGGCGGGCAGCGATACGAGCGAGACGCGCCCGAAGTGGACGGCCAGCAGCGGCGCGGTCGTGAGCGTCGCCGCGACGGTCAGCGCTGCGGCCTCGGCCACGCCGCGGGGGACGCGAGCCCGCTCGAGCGCGAGCCTGATCGGCGGCCCGAGCCACAACAGGCCGGCGACGGCGGCGAACGACAGCTGCCAGCCGGCCTCGGCGGCCGCATACGGGTTGAGGGCGAGTGTGACCGCGGCGGCCAGCAGCAGCGCATACCAGCGACTCGCCGGACGCCCGGCGAGCGCCGCGACCAGGCCGGCGGCGCCCATGACTCCCGCCCGCTGGATCGAGGGTCCGGCGCCCGTCAAGGGCACGTAGAGCGCGACGAGCACCAGCGCGGCCACCAGCCGTGCGCGCAGGGGGACGCCGAGCACCGCGCCGGCGCCGAGCACCAGCAAGGCGAGCAGCATCACGTTGGTGCCGCTCACCGCCAGCAGATGGGTCAACCCGGACGCCTGCCAGACCTCGCGGGTCTCGGCCGGGATGCGGTCGTCGCGGCCGAGCACCATCCCCTGCAGGAGCGCGGCCTGCTCGCGCGGGAGCCCGCGGGCGAGGGCGGCCTCGGCGCGCCGGCGCACCCCGTCGAGCACTCCGGCCAATCCGCCGCGGCGCCGACCGGTCGGCCGCAGCGTCGTGACCTCGATCCCGGCCAGGGCGCCGCGACGACGCTGGATGGTGTCGTAGCGCTCGAGCTCGGCCAGCCAGCCGTCGACCGCCACGATGTCCCCGGGCTCGATGTCTCCGGCCAGCCGGCTGCGGTCCTCGAGCCGCAGCAGCAGGGGCTCCCCGTCAGCGGTCCGCGCGCGGGCGACGAGCTGGCCGGAGGCGCGCTCGTGCAACGGCTCCAGCAGCGTCATCGACGCCCGCACCGAGGCGCCGATCGCGGCCGGCAGCCGGCCGGTGTCGATCGCCTCCCGGCGGCCAACGCCGATCACGGCGCCGACGAGCACGGTGGCGACGGCGGCGAGTCCGAGGACCGGGCGCCCGCCGACGGCGAGCGCGACGAGTGCCGGAAGCGCGGCCCAGTCCGGGGCCCAGCAGCCGCAGATCAGCCCCGCGACCAGCGCTCCCAGGATGACGTGGCGAGGATGGTCGCGCGCAACGGCGAGGGCGGTGAGCGCCCGCGTCCTCACACGCGCACCGCCTCGCGCAGCGACGCCAGCCGGATGTCGCCGATGCCGGGGACCTGACCGAGTTCCTCCACCGAGGAGAAGCCGCTGTGCTGCTCGCGGTAGTCGAGGATCTTCTGCGCGGTCGCCGGCCCGACCCCCGGCAGCGTGTCGAGCTGCTCGAGCGTGGCGGTGTTGAGGTTGAGCGGGACGCCCGGCGCCGCGGCGGCGGTGCCCGCCGTCGAGGCTCCTGCCGGCGCCGCCGGCGCCCGGGCGGGCACCAGCACTTGCTTGCCGTCCTCGAGCTTCGCGGCCAGGTTGATCTGGCTCAGGTCCGCGCGACGGCGGGCCCCGCCCGCCCGCCGCACCGCATCGTCCACGCGGGCGCCCGCGGGCATCCGGTAGACGCCCGGCCGGCGGACCTCGCCGGCGACGTCGACGACGATCGCGCCGGCACGGTCGCCGGCCGCGGCGGCGCCGTCAGCCGCGGGCGCGGTGTCGGCGGGCAGTGCGATCGGCACCCGCGCGGCCGGCGCCTGCGCGGTGCGCGAGTGCGCGACCGCCCGCGCGCCCAGCGCCAGCACGAGCAGACCCGCAAGGGCGTAGGCGATCAGGTGGCTGCGCGGCAGATCGGGCACGGGCGGCGCAAGCTACGACCGCACGTGTAACGGATCGACCCCGCTTCGCCACGGAACTGCGACAAGTCTGTGACAAAACTCAGCGCCCGGACGCGGAGTCGGCCTCGACGTGCGGGAATCGTCCCTGGAGCTTGCCTTGGAAGTCCAGATTCGATCCCACGAAGCACCCGAGATGATCCCCGCCCGACTCCGCGTCGGGCTCCGCCGCCTTGCCGGCCGTCGGCAGGCAGTCGTAGTTGGGGAAGATGAAGTACTTCGCCGCTTCCGGGCCCGGAAACAGGTCCAGCGGCTTCAGGTAGGAGTTGCCGCGATCGGTCGGCAGGCGGGTCCCCCAGATCGCCGCCGCCTCCACGCCCTCGGGACCCAGCTGGCGCAGGTAGTGGCCCACGCCCACGTCCGTCGACGTCGTGTCCGCCACGCCGGCGGCGCCGTTGGCCAGGAAGTCCGTGACCTCCATCTGCGAGGCGCCGAGGTAGTCCAGCACCGGGTTGAGCTGCATCAGGAACGGGCCCAGCTGGCCGAGCAGCGGCTTGAGCCCGTGCAGCGTCGCGGTGAACGCGGGCAGCCCGGTCCGGGCGGCGCGTGTCAGCGGGTCGAGCTGGCGGAACGTCCGCCGCAGGTCGGGCGCGAGCGCGTGCACGTCGCGCAGCGTCGGCGCCAGATCGTGCGCGGCCGGGCGCAGGTCGCGCATCAGTGGGTCGGTCGTGACCGCGAAGCGCTGAAGCCGCTGCATGGTGGAGCGCGACTCGTCGAGGAACGTCGGGAAGATCTCGATCGCAGTGCCGAGCGACCGGGCCTGCCGCGCCGTGGAGTCGAACAGCCGCCCCGACGACGTGATGAGGCGCCGCAACTGGCCCTCGTTCTGGGTCACCGCCCCGAACACCTCCCCGGTGTTGCGCACGAGCCGGCCGAGCGCGCGCTGCTGTGTGTGCAGCACCGACAGCACGTCGGCGGCGTCGCCGGCGAAGCCCGGCAGCGTGCCGAGCGCATCGTTGAGGTCGCGCCCGTGCGTGCGGACCCCTTCGGCCAGCTGCTGCTGCCAGGTGCGGAACGCGCGCCGGGTGCGCGGGTCGAGGGCCTGGAAGATCTCGTCGAGCTGGACGGCGTCGGCGACCTGACCGTCGGCGAGCCGCCCGCCCTCGGGGATCGTGCGCCGGCCGGACCCGGGCGTGAGCTCGATGTAGGTCTCCCCCAGCAGCGTCTTCTGGCGCAGGATCGCCCGCGCATCGGTGGCCAGGGGCGCGAATCCCGGGTCCAGCTCGAGCGTCGCCAGCGTCCGGTTGCGGCCGCGCTCGAGTCGTTTGGTCACGACCCGGCCGACGCTCACCCCGGCCACGCGGACGTCCGCCTCGGTGGCGAGCGTCGGCGCCTCCGGGAACGCGACCTGTACCCGGTAGCCCTTCGGCTTGAGCGGCACGGCGCCGCCGAACGACAGCCACAGGAACAGCAGCAGCCCGAAGCACGACAGGGCGAAGGCGGCCATCGTCAGGATGCGCGCGGGCGACGGGGCGGACTTCTGCACCTAGCGTCCCGATTCGTTCGTTCGGGGCATCTAGCCGACCCCTCCGCAGGCGCCGACGAGGATCGGCGTGAGCCCTTGCAGGAACTCGAGCTCCGGCCGCTCCTTGACGAGCTCGCGCATCGTCGAGCAGGTGCCGCCGGCCGTGGTCGGCCGCAGCGTCCCGTGGGCGTCGGCGTTCGAGAACAGCTGCACGGCCATGTGGTCCAGCCACGCGACCCAGAACAGATAGCCCTCCTGGCGGTCCTTGCCGGCCTCCGGACCCTGCGCCCCGCCGGGGTTGTAGGCCAGCAGGTTGAACAACCGGTTGAGCTTCTGGAACGAGGTCGTCAGGTCGGGCGTCGCCCGCTCGAGGCGACCCGCCGCCGGACGCAACGAGCGCACGAGCGGGCGCGACTCGCGCACGAACGGGCGGATGTCCGACCGCAGGACGGGCAGGATCTCCTTCGCGAACGGGATGACGGTTGCGTTCGCACCGCGCAGGGCCCGCGCGGCCGGCCGCAGGTCGCGCGAGGCGGGCCGCAGCACGCGGGCCAGGCGCTCGACGCGACCGAGCGTGTCCGTCGTCTGGGACAGCGCGCCGGGCAGACGCTGGACGGCGGTGCCGAGGCTGCCCTCCTCGGACGCGAACTGGCGCAGCACGGCGGACGACGCGTCGACCAGCTGGGAGATCTGCTGCGGCTGGGCGGCGAGGGCGCCGTTGAGCTGATCGAGCGAGGTGATGAGCCGGCGCAGGTTGCGGCGGCGCTCGGCGACCGCGCCGTTGATCCGCGCCAGGTCGCGGTGGGTCGGCTCGAAGCGCGCCAGCACGTCCCGCAGGTCGGGCCCCCGGCCCGCGAGCCCGTGTCCGGCGCCCTGGAGCAGCAACTGCAGGTAGGTGCGCGTGTCGCCGTCGAGGCTGGCGAGCACCTCGTCCGGGTTGATGTCGCGCTGGGTGCTGGCGAGCGGCAGCGTCCAGCCGTCCGTGGCCACCGGCGCCGAGGGCGTGCCCGGATCGAGGTCGACGAACATGTCCTTGAGGCCCGTCTTGGGGCGCAGCATCGCCGTCGCGTCGGTGTGGACGAGCTTGCGGTAGTCGCGGTCGAGCTGCAGCTCGACGACCGCGTGGCCGCCCACCAGCCGCACGGTGCCGATGTCACCGACGCGCACGCCGCTGACGCGCACGGTCTGTCCCTGGCCCGCAGTCACCGCCTGGCCGGTGGTGAACTCGGCGTTGAGCACGAACGGCTTCGGTTCCAGGATCGGGATCCGCAGCCGCTGGTTCTGCAGGATGAAGTACGAGACGCCGAGCGCGATCACGAACAGCCCGGCGATCGCCACGACGTTGGACAGGTTCGCCCGCAGGATCCGCCTCACGGCGCGCTCCCGTCGATTCGTGCCCGCAGCGCGTGCTGGTGCTCCTGGACCTGCTTGGCCATGCGGTCGACCAGGCCCGCGGTGACGTCGGTCTCGCCGACCTTCAGCAGCTTCGCGAGGCCCTCGCGCTTCACGGCCCCCTTCAACCACTTCACGGCGTGCGCCTTCGCCAGCGCGTAGCGCTTCTGGTAGGCCGCCGAGGTGATGTCGACCGTGCGTTGCGGCGGCGGCGCGCCGACCTGGGTGCGCAGGTCCGGCTTGGCCTGCGTCTCGCACGGAACCGTGGCGTCGAGCTGCGGGCGGTCCCTTGGCGCGGGCGGATTGGTGCCGAGCAGCGGCGCCGCCGTGGTCGAGAAGACGCCCGGCTTCAGGGTCACGAGGTTGGTCCCGCCGGCCGCCAGCACCCGGAACCACTGGCCGTTGGCGTCACCGGAGCGGCTCTCGCCCGCGAGCCCGGGGAGCGGCTTGACGGCCTCCTGGTAGACCGGGCCCCGCGCGGGGAAGTGCGTGTCGGGGACGGTGTCCCGACTCCACGGCAGGATGACCTCGTTCTGGCACGAGGAGGCGAGCCGCACCTGCTGGTAGAGCGGGACGGTCGCCGCGCTCAGCCGGGCGAGCGCAGGAACGGTCGGGCGCAGGTCCCCGACGAGGCCACGCAGCTCGGACGGGGAGACCAGCCCGCGCAGCTCGCGCACGAGCGGCGTGGCCGCCTCGAGCGCCGGCGTGGACGAGCGCACGCCGGGCCGCAGGTCTC
>JAXDHL010000547.1:0-3938 GCA_034664525.1 Solirubrobacteraceae bacterium | reverse complement strand
CGCCGTCCACGCCGAGCCGGACGCGGCCGGGGCGGTCGACCCCTATGCCATCTCCGATGTGGCTCGCACCGTGCTCCTGGCCGAGCCGGTCGTGGCCTTCCTCACCGGGCGGTTCCAGGCGCCGCCGCTGCTCTTCGACGCGGTCGAGACGGCCGCCGGCGCCCCGGACTCGGGCCTCTACCGCGACGCGACGTACGTCGCGGTCACCGAGGAGCCCGCCGCGCTGGTCGGCACGCTCGTCGCCCTCGGCGACGCCACGCTCGCGCTGGTCCCCGGCTCGCAGACCCTCACGACGTCGCGCTTCAGCGGCCGCTACCGCCACTTCAACGCCGAGCGCGACGGCGACGCCGCGCTGACCCGCCATCGCGAGGAGCTGACGGCCGCGCTGGCCGGCCACGACCGCGGCGCCGAGACGGTCACGCTCGCGCCCGGCGACGTGGTGCTCTGGCACGCGGCCCTGGTCCACGGCCCCCCGGACGGCGGCCCGGCCCTCTACGCCCACCTCTGCCCCACCCGCGCCCAGCCGTCCTGGTTCGCCTACCGCCCCGAACGCGCACGCCACGCGGAGTTCGGCGGCGCGTGGCTCACGACCCAGCACTACGACCTCGTCGATGCGGTGGCAGACGACGGGGCCGCCGACCCCGAGCCGGTGACCGGGCGTCAGATCGAGCAGATCGCCGACGCGCTCGAGGCCCACGACGACCGGCCGCCGGACGCGCCGTCGCCGCCGCCGCCGGCTCCGGAGGTCGCGCATCGCCGCGGTGCCGGCGGGCTGATCGGCTCGGTGCGCGGCCTCATGGGCCGCCGCCACCGCGGACGCTGAACGCGGCCCGCCGCGAGACCGTAGGGCTTTCCCTACCGGGGTGCTCGGGAGAGTCGGAACGAGATGTCCAGCGGGCTCGTATCGACCTCTCCCCCGGTTGCTGACAGCCTGATCTTCCGGTGGTCGCGCAGGGGCCAAGGCCCGCCACGCACCACGCACCACAACTCACGGATTGCGAGGCGAAATGGCCTCAAGCCTCCCCATGCCATCCGTCGCCGGCGACGCGGACCGGCGGGCACTGACGCTCGTCGAGCGTGACGACGTCGCCGCGTCGGTTCCCAAGGCTCTCCCCCGCACCGATGTGCCCGCCAACGGCACGCGGTTGCGAGGAAGAGGCCGAGAGTGTGAGGCGCTCGACCGGCTGCTTGCGGGTGTGCGCGCCGGCGGGAGCCAGGTGCTGGTGCTGCGGGGCCGGCGGGGCGTGGGGAAGACGGCGCTCTTGGAGTACGCGAGCGAGCGGGCTTCGGAGTGTCGTGTCGTGCGCGGCGCGGGCGTTCAGTCCGAGATGGATCTGGCCTTCGCGGGGCTCCATCAGCTGTGCGGACCGCTGCTGGACCACGCCGAGCAGCTCCCGGTTCCTCAGCGCCAGGCTCTGGGAACCGCCCTCGGTCTCCGCGCGGGGGATGCCCCGGATCGCTTCTTCCTCGGGCTCGCCGTGCTGGGACTGCTGCGCGAGGTGGCCGCCGAACGGCCGCTGGTCTTCTTCATGGATGATGCGCAATGGCTCGATCAGACGTCCGCGCAGGTGCTCGGGTTCGTCGCCCGCCGCCTGGAGGCCACGTCGGTGGCCGTCGTCGTCACGGTGTACGAGGGCAGCGGGGAGCACGAGTTCGCGGGCCTGCCCGAGCTCGTCGTCGAGGGCCTTGGGAATCGTGACGCGGGCGCCCTGCTCGGGTCCATGGTCACGGGCCGGCTGGACGAGGGCGTGCGCGACCGGATCGTGGCAGAGACGCGAGGCAACCCCCGGGCGCTGCTGGAGGTTGCGCGGAGCATGACGCCGGCCGAGCTGGCGGGGGGATTCGGTTTGCATGACCCGCTGCTGCCGCCCGGTCAGATCGAGGAGAGCCTCCTTCGGCAGCTCGCGCCGCTCCCCGCTGCGACGCGGCAGCTGTTGCTGCTGGCGGCGGCCGAACCGCTCGGCGACGCGGCGTTGGTGTTGCGCGCGACGCAGCGGCTGAAGCTCGGGGTCGAGGCGGCGGCTCCGGCCGTCGGAGCCGGACTGGTCGAGTTCGGAGAGCGGGTGCGGTTCAGGCATCCGCTCATGCGCTCGGCGATCTACCGGGCATCGTCCCGGGAGGACCGGCGAGCCGTGCACGGCGCCTTGGCCGATGCCACCGATCCCCAGACCGACCCCGACCGTCGTGCATGGCATCGCGCGCACGCGACGTTCGGGCCCGACGACGGAGTCGCCGACGAGCTCGAGCGCTCGGCCGGCCGGGCACGGGCGCGCGGCGGCCGGGCGGCTGAGGCAGCGTTCCTGGAGCGGGCGACGCTCCTGACGCGCGCGCCGGCGCGGCGGGCGCAGCGCGGGCTGGCCGCCGCGCAGGCCAACCACGACGCCGGTGCGCCCGAGGCGGCCCTCGACATGCTGGCCGCGGCGCAGGCGGGACCGCTCGACGCGCTCCAGAACGCCCGGGTCGATCTGCTGCGCGCCCAGATCTCGTTCGCCGTGAGCGGTGGCAGCGACGCGCCCGCGCTGCTGCTCAACGCCGCCAAGAGGCTGGAGCCGCTGGACGTCGGGCTGGCGCGCGAGGCCTATCTGGATGCGATCTCCGCGGGGATCGTCAACGGTCAGTTGGGCCGCGACGGCACGTTGGCGGAGATCGGGCAGGCGGCGCGTGCGGCGCCCCAGCCGCTACGCCATCCGCGCGCGTCCGATCTCCTTCTGGATGGCCTGGCCCTGCTGATCACCGAGGGCTACCCGGCCGGAACCCCTGTGCTGAAGCGGGCGCTCAGCGCCTTCTGCGCCGAGGACGTCGCCGCGGATGAGGACCTTCGCTGGCTCGGCCTGGCGTGCCACACCGCCGGGCTCCTGTGGGACGACGAGGCGCGGGAGATCCTGTCCGCCCGCCAGGTCGAGGCCGCCCGTGACGCGGGCACGCCGGCTGTGTCGCCGCTGGCCCTCACCTCGCAACTCGGCGCGCACCTCTCCGCCGGCAAGCTCGACGGCGCCGTGGCCCAGAACCGGGAGGCCGAGCTGGTCGCCGACCCGCGGGAGAGCGACCGTGCCGCCTGCGACGCCCTGGCGGTCGCCGCCTTCCAGGGACGGGAAGCCGAGAGCTGCCGGCTGATCGACGCCACGACCAGCGCGGTCGTGGCACGGGGCCAGGGAACCAGCCTCACCATGATCCAGTGGTCGACCGCGTTGCTCTACAACGGCCTGGGTCGGTACGACAAGGCCGTCGACGCCGCTCGGCAGGCCAGCGAGCATCCAGATCAGCTGCTGTTCGGCTCCTGGCCGCTGGTCGAGCTCATCGAGGCCGCAAGCCGCAGCGGGATGACCGAGTGCGCAGCGGACGCGCTGCAGCGGCTCGCCGAGACGACCGGGGCCAGCGCCACCGACTGGGCTCTCGGGGTCGAGGCGCGGTCACGCGCGCTGTTGACCGATGGCCAGGAGGCCGAGGAGCTCTACCGCGAGGCGATCGACCGCCTGGGCCGTACCCGCGCCGTGATGTACCTCGCGCGGACCCATCTGCTCTACGGCGAGTGGCTGCGACGCGAGCGCCGCCGGCTCGACGCGCGCGAGCAGCTGCGTGTCGCCCAAGACCTGTGCACGGCGATGGGGCTCGACGCGTTCGCCCAGCGTGCCGCGCGCGAGTTGCTGGCCACGGGCGAGACGGCCCGCAAGCGGACCCTCGGCACGACCGGCCAGCTCACCGCCCAGGAGGCCGAGATCGCACGGCTGGCCGGCGACGGCCTGTCCAACCCCGAGATCGGCGCCCGGCTGTTCATCAGCCCGCGCACCGTCGAGTACCACCTCCACAAGGTCTTCGCCAAGCTCAACATCTACTCGCGCAAGCAGCTCGTCCGCGCCCTCGACAGCGCCCCGAGCCGGCAGGGCCCGCCCGGCACGCGCCTCGGCGTCGCCGAGGCGGCCTAGGGGCCGGACCGGAAC
>JAXDHL010000546.1:0-24204 GCA_034664525.1 Solirubrobacteraceae bacterium | reverse complement strand
CAGGTCGACGACCTCGAGGTCCGGGCGCCGCTCGCGCAGCGCGTCGGCAAGCTGGCGGCGGTGGCAGGCCCCGGGGTCGGCCTCCAGGCACAGCAGCGCGGTGCGCGGCGCGTGGTCGAGCGTGGCGGCGAGCTCGTCGAGCACGTCGCCGGCGGTCTGCTCCACGTGCGCGCGAAACGCGGGCCCGCCCTCGGCGGAGCGCCCGTTCTTGTAGAGCCAGCGGATGTCGGGCGGCGTGCCGAGCTCGCGGCGGTGCTCGTAGGCGATCCCGTGCGCGGACAGCAGCTCGCCGAGCCGCGTCTTGGACATGCCCGGGCGGCGCGACTGCGGGCGGTAGCGCACGTCGAGCAGGCGCTCGACGCCGGCGCCGGAGAGCTCGGCCACCAGCGCCGGCGGGAGCAGCTTCTCGTATCCGATGGTCCACAGGGTCGGCATGGCGGCCCCCAACGGTAGGACGCGAGCTGAGGCGAGCATCGTCCGGCGGTTGTCACCCCTGGCCCTTCTTCCAACCCGATCTTCAGGAGCGCTTGAGGTTCGGGCGGTTGCATCTGCACAGTCCCAAAGCTGATGGGACACCGAGAGGGGAATCCGATGGGCGGCCAGCGGCATCGCGAAGAGCGCGGCGCCGTGCACGCAGCCCATCGGGTCCGCTCTAGCGGGCAGGCGTGATGGCGACCTCGAGTCGCCGTGTGGTCCGCGGGCCCGGCCGGTACTCCTGGATCGTGTTCGAGGGCCCGAGGCTGACGGAGATCCGCAGCCGCCCCCGCGTCCCTGCCCGGACCCGCTGGACGACGTCGCCGACCCGGACCCGGACCGCGCGTCCCGGCCGGTAGACCGGTGGGGTGTCGACCTGCGCATCGCCCGAGCCCGTGAGCACGAAGCCGGCGCGGCTCGCGCGCGCGAGCGTCGAGAACTCGCTCACGTCGCGGTTGACGCGCACGTGCCAGCCGTAGACGCGGTACTCCGGCTCGATCGTCCGGTAGTCGACGCGCGTCGGCGCCGGGCGCCCGAAGGCGGCCATGATCGCCGGCAGGTCCTGCTTGAGATCGCGGTTCCAGTACGCCCACGCGTGCGCGCCGGGGCCGTAGTCGTCGAAGACATGCGCGATGCCGTAGCCGTCGAGCCGCTGGTGCAGGGCGACGCCCATCGGGTGCACAATCGTTTCGAGCGCGTCGGGCCCGCCGCCGAACGCCCCGCCCGGCCGCCCGTTGCCGGTGCGGATGGAGAGCACGAGCCCGCGCAGGTTGCCCGCGAGGTCCCACGGGTTGTGGCCGCGCCAGCGGATCTCCTGCGTCTCTCGCAGCCCGAACAGCGAGCCGGGCGCTCCCCAGTCGAGGCCGCCGATGAGGTCGAGCGCGTGGGCGATCCCGGGCGGCTGGTTGGTGTCCACCGCACCGGACCAGCTCGCGGCGGCGACGAAGCGGTCCGGGTGGCGGGCGGCGTAGCTCATCGCCCCGAAGCCGCCCATCGACAGGCCCGCGATCGCCCGCCCGGAGCGCCCGGCGCGCGTCCGGAAGGTGCGGTCGACGAACGGGATCAGCTGCTTGACGTGGTAGGTCTCCCAACGCGGTCGCTGCCCGTTGATGCCGGCGGCGTACCAGTCCGTGTACCAGCCGCCGCGGCCGGCGTCGGGCATGACCACGATCAGCGGCAGCCCGGCGGTCGCCGCCTCGGCCCCGCCTTGCAGCGTCCAGTCGACGAACGTGCCGTTGCCCCCGTGCAGGAGGTAGAGCACCGGGTAGCGCGCCTGCGGCGCGGCATCGTAGCCGGCGGGCAGCAGCACGCGTACGCGCGTCGGCGCGTCCAGCGCGTCCGTGCGCAGGGTCAGCTCGTGCAGGCGTCCGTCGAGCGCCTGGTCGCCGAGCAGCTCGATCCCCGCCGCGTGCGCCGGCGCCGCCGCCAGCCCCAGCGCGGCGGCCAGCGCGGCCGCGGTCCCCCACCCTCTCCGCATCGGCGAACCGTAACCCGGCGTGCCAGGATCCGTCGCGCATGTCCTCCGACGACGGATTCTTCGAGCAGTTCTACGCGCAGGCCGGCGACGACTACGCCGCCATCCCGTGGGCGCGGCTGGAACCGCGCCCGCAGCTGGTCTCGTGGCTCGACCGCCATCCCCCCGCGCCGGGCACGCGCGCGCTGGTCGTGGCCTGCGGCCTCGGCGACGACGCCGAGGAGCTCGCCCGCCGCGGCTGCGCCGTCGACGCGTTCGACGTCTCCCCGACCGCGATCGACGCCGCCCGGCGCCGCTTCCCGGATTCCGCCGTGGACTATCGCGTGGCCGACCTGTTCGCGCTGGCCGGGGACTGGCGCGGCGCGTTCGCGATCGTGGTCGAGGTGATGACCGTGCAGTCGCTGCCGATCGAGCTGCACCGCCAGGCGGTCGAGACGATCACCGCGCTCGTGGCCCCGGGCGGGACGCTGCTCGTGCGCGCGGCGACCCGCGCCGAGCACGAGCCGGCGCCGCACCGCCCGTGGCCGCTGCGGCCGAGCGAGCTCGCCTGGTTCGAGGCCGACGGGCTCGAGCGCGTCGCCGCCTGCGAGGAGGACGTCGTTCTCCACGCCGCCTACCTGCGGCGGTGACGGAGCCGCCGTCGCGGGGATCCGGGACGCACGAGCAGCCGGTCGTCGCCGGCCGCGGCATCGGCGACGATGAAGCCCGCCCGCCGGTAGAACCGCAGCGAGCGGGCGGTGGGCGAGAGCACCAGGCGCGCGTAGCCGCGCTCGTCGGCGGCGCTGACGATCGCCGCCAGCAAGGCCGATCCGACGCCGCGATCGCGGACGTCCTCGCGCACGAACATGGTGCTGACGTAGCCCCAGCGCGAGTCCGGGCGGTCCGGGCGGGGCATCCGCCGGTACTCGAACAGCGACGCCATCCCGACCGGCCGGTCCCCGAGCATCGCCAGCCAGCTCGTGCGGCGGTCACCCTCGGCGGCGAGCCACTCGGCCATGCGCCGCTCGAAGCCCGGGTCCGCTCCCCCGCCGCCGATCCACAGCGAGCGCAACGCCGCCAGCGCGCCGGCGTCGGCTGCACCGGCCACACGCACGGCGACGTCAGATAGCTCCGAAGCCATGGCGCAGGGTTGTACCGGAACGTGCATAACCTGCACGATCGCTTGCAGGTGCAGGGATTTCCGAGCCGCCCCGCTAGGGTCGCCCGCCTTGCGCGGTGTCCGCCCCCGCCCGCCCGGCCGCTGCTCGCTCACGGCCTTGATGATCGCCGCCGCGCTCGCCGTGGCGGTCGGCTCGCCCACCCCGACCCACGCCGGGATCACCGCCAAGCGCGCCGAGGCCGCCCGCCTGCGGGCCGCCGTCAACGCCGAGACCGCGCGCATCAACGCCACCTCGGCCGGCCTCGCCGACGCGCAGCGGCGACTCGCCGCGCTCGAGGCGCGCGCCCAGCGGCGCACCAACCAGACGGTCGACGCGCAGAACCGGCTCGTGCTCGCGCGCATCCACTTGACGCGGCTGGAGCGCAAGGCCGCGACGGCCACGCGCCTGCTCTCGGACAACCTGGTCGCGAACTACAAGGCGGGCGAGCCGAACGTCGTCAGCGTCGTGCTCGACGCGCACGGTTTCGCGGACCTGCTCGAGCGCGTCCAGTTCTACCACCGGGTTGCGCGCTCGAACGCGCGCATCCTCAACATCACCCGCGACGCCAAGCGCCAGGTCAAGGGCGAGACGATCCACCTCGACCAGCTGCGGCTCCGCTTCAGCGCGCTCGCCAAGCAGGCGGTCGCCGATCGCGACCAGGCGGACGTGATCCGCAACGCCCTGCTGCGCCGCCAGGCCGAGCAGTTGCGCAACCGCGCCGGCGCGTCGGCCCGGCTCGTCGCGGTGCGCAACGACATCTCCGCGCTGGAGCGCCGGCAAGCGATCGCCGCGGCTGCGGCGCGCCGGGCGGCGACCGCGACCCACCAGGCGCCGACCCCGTCGCCATCCGGCGCCGGTGGTGGCGGGGGCGGCGGCGGTCCGACGGACGTCTCCGGCGTCATCGCGCGCGTCGTCGCGGCGGCGAACCAGATCGCCACCACGCCGTACGTGTGGGGCGGCGGCCACGGCGGCAGCGCCTCGGGCGGCTACGACTGCTCCGGCTCGGTGTCCTATGCCCTCGCCGCGGGCGGCCTGCTCAGCTCACCGCTGGACTCGACCGGATTCGAGTCCTGGGGCGCACCTGGTCCCGGCCGGCACATCACGGTCTACGCGAACGCCGGCCACGCATTCATGATCGTCGACGGCCGGCGCTTCGACACGAGTGCACTTTCGGGCGGCGGGACGCGCTGGACTTCGGCGGGCCGCAGCACCGCGGGCTTCATCGCCCGCCATCCGCCTGGCTATTGAGATCGACATCTCCCTACTGCGGCTTGCGGTTGGCTCTACAGGGCGAAACGAGTGGTGAAAGGCGCAAGGCGACCAAGCGGGATACGAGCACGAACGGGTGACTGCGGCCGGGCGCGCTCGCATTGACGAGCAGGCCCACGTCAATGTCGGTGTCAGACCGATGGCCACCCATTCCCCGATCCAAGGGCGCGCGGAAGCGCTGAGGGGCCGGCGCGGCGAGTGCGAGGTGCTGGACGGGCTGATCGAGGCTGTTCGGGGCGGTGAGAGCCGCGCGCTCGTGCTCCGTGGCCAGCCCGGGGTGGGCAAGACGGCGCTGTTGGAGTACGTGGTCGAGCAGGCGTCCGGCTGCTGCGTGGCGCGGGCCGTCGGCGTCCCAGCGGAGATGGAGCTTGCGTTCGCCGGGTTGCATCAGTTGCTGGCGCCGGTGCTGGATCGCATCGATGTTCTCCCGGGTGCGCAGCGCGCTGCGATACAGGCCGCGTTCGGCATGGGCGCGGGGTCGGCGCCGAATCGCTTCTTCGTCGCCCTGGCGGTCCTGAGCCTGCTCTCCGACGTGGTCGAGGAGCAGCCGGTGATCTGCGTGGTGGACGACGAGCAGTGGCTCGATCAAGCCTCGGCGCAGGTGCTCGCGTTCGTGGCTCGCCGGTTGGAGGCAGAGTCGGTCGGCTTCGTGTTCGCCGTGCGGGGGCCGAGCAGCGACCTGGAGGGGTTGCCGGAACTCGTGGTGGAGGGTCTGCGTGACGACGATGCGCGCGCGCTGCTCGATGGGGCACTCTCGAGCCCGCTGGACGCGCGCGTTCGCGATCAGATCGTCAGCGAGACGCGTGGGAATCCGCTGGCGCTGCTGGAGCTCGCACGCGGGCTGACGCCTACGGAGCTGGCGGGCGGGTTCGGACTCACCGGCGGAGTGCCGCTCACGAGCCGGATCGAGGAGAGCTTCCAGCGGCGGCTCAACGCGCTGCCGGACGACACCCGGCGCCTGCTCCGGCTGGCGGCGGCCGATCCTGTCGGCGAACCGGTGCTCATCTGGCAGGCCGCCGAGCGGCTTGGGATCCCCGCTGAGGCTGCCACGCCGGCGGCGGACGCCGACCTGCTCGAGTTCGGCGTCCGGGTGCGGTTTCGTCATCCGCTGGTGCGCTCTGCCGCCTACCGGTCGGCGTCGGCCGACGAGCGGCAGGAGGTGCATCGGGCGCTGGCGGAGGTCACCGATCCGGAGGTCGATCCCGACCGGCGCGCCTGGCACCGGGCTCACGCCGCGCCGAGTTCTGATGAGAACGTCGCCTCCGAGTTGGAGCGCTCGGCCGGGCGGGCCCAAGGGCGCGGGGGCTTGGGCGCGGCGGCCGCGTTCCTCGAGCGCGCAGCGATGTTGACGGCCGAGCCCGCTCGCCGTGCGCGGCGGCTGCTCGCCGCCGCCCGGGCGAAACGCGATGCCGGCGCGCTGGACGAGGCACTCGAACTGCTCGTCGCAGTGGAAGCCGGACCGCCTGACGCGATGCGGACCGCCGAGGTGGAGCACCTGCGCGGGCAGATCGCGTTGGAGCAGCAACGCGACGGCGACGCTGGTCGTCTGCTCGTCAGCGCGGCCAGACGATTCGAGCCGCTCGACGCCGACCTGGCGCGCGAGACGCATCTCGAGGCGCTCGGGGCAGCGATGGTCGGCGAGCTGGACATCCCCGGCGGCTTGCCGGCCGCCGCCGAGGCCGCCCGCGCGGCGCCCCGCGGCCCCGAGCCGCCGCGGGCGGTCGATGTCCTGCTCGACGCGTTCGCGATCCGGCTGACGGAGGGATACGCGGCGGCCGCGCCCGCGCTCGCGCGAGCGCTCGAGCTCCTTCTCGCCCTCGACCCTGCCGACGACGAAACCGGCCGCTGGCCCTGGCTCGCCGGTGGGCGAGCCAGCGCCCACGTCGCCCTCGAACTGTGGGACGCCGAATCCTGGCATGCCTTGGCCGGTCGCGAGGCGCAGTTCGCCCGCGACACGGGCGCGCTCGTGCACCTGCAGCTGGCGCTCAACCTCCTCGCCAGAAGCCACCTGCTCGCCGGCGAGTTGACCACGGCAGCGCTGATGATCGAAGAGGGCCACCTGATCGCCGAGATGACCGGGAACCCGGCTCTCCGGAGTACCGAGATGACGCTCGCCGCGTTGCGCGGCCAGGAGACGCCGGTGTCCGTGCCGATCCCGGCCACCTCACGGGATGCGACCGCACAGGGCTGGCCGGCCCGTTTCTATGCGAGCGCGGTCCTCTACAACGGCGTTGGCCGCCACGACGCCGCGCGCGACGCCGCACGCAAGATATTCGAGGGCGACCGGATGGGGTACGGGCCCCTCGTCGTGCCCGAGCTGGCCGAGGCGGCGTCCAGGACCGGCGACACGGCGCTGGTCAGCGCCACGCTCGAGTGGCTGTCCGAACGCACGCGCGTTGCGCCAACCGAGTGGGCGTTGGGGATCGAAGCCCGCATCCGCGCCCTGCTCAGCGAGGGCGAGCCCGCCGAGCGCCACTACCGCGAGTCGATCGCGCGGCTCGGCCGTACCCGCGTGCGCCTCGAGCTCGCGCGCGCACATCTGCTCTACGGCGAGTGGCTGCGCCGCGAGCGCCGGCGCGCCGACGCGCGCGAGCAACTGCGCACCGCGCACGAGATGCTGGCAGCGATGGGCGTGGACGTGTTCGCCGAGCGCGCCCGGCGCGAGCTGGAGGCCACGGGCGAGAGGGTCCGCAAGCGGACGGTGGAGACGCGCGATGAGCTCACGGCCCGGGAGGCCCAGATCGCGCGCCTTGCCCACGATGGACTTTCGAATCCGGAGATCGCCACCCGGCTATTCATCAGCCCGCGCACCGTGAAGTACCACCTGAGCAACGTCTTCGCCAAACTCGACATCGGCTCGCGCAGCCAGCTCGACCGGGTCCTGCCGCGTGACCGGCCGCTCTAGTGTCCAGCTACGGGGCCGTGACCACGGCGCCACCCTGGGTGGTGGTGATCGTGGTGTTGACGAAGACGTTCCCGGCACCGACGGTGAAGACGGTGGGACCGATGGTGGCGGGGCCCCCCAACACGCTCGGGGCCACGAAGCTGATGGAGCCCGGAGTGAGGGCGGGGAAACCGGCCACCGACAACAGCGGCCCCGTGACGGCGCGGCTCGCGGTCGCGACGCGCGCGCCGGCCGCGCTCGCGCCGGTAGCCGGCACCAGGATGCCCATCGCGCCCACGGCCACCACCGCGGCCAGGCGCTTCACGGTCGAATTCATCTCTACGGCTCCTTGTCTGTGCAAGGACCGCGCGGCAAGCGCGCGACCCGGGCTGTCTTCGGTATGGGTCGCGATGCGACCCTTGGTTGCTCGTTGAGTGTCCGTCGCGCGGGCCGCGCTCGCATCGGCCATTGGACAGTGCGGTGCCGAATCGGGCTAGGGCGGCAGGAGGCGGTCGTCGGAGCGACGATTTCGGGGCAATTGAGCCCGCGGGGCCGCCCCGCCGGTCCGTGCTCCGACAGCGGGATTCACCTGTACGCCGGCGCGGCCGTCATAGATCATGTCCTGGTGCGCATCCTCCCCTGCCTCATCCTCCTCGCCCTGATCGTCCCGTCCGGAGCCTCGGCCGCCCCCCGCATCGTCGGCGGCGGCCCGGCCACGCAGGCGTATCCGGCCCAGGCCGAGGTGTCCCCGACCATCGGCGGCAGTGAGTACCTGTGCGGCGGCACGCTGGTCGCACCGCGGTGGGTGCTCACCGCGGGCCATTGCGCGACCGACGACAACGGCGCGGTCCTGGCCCCGACGGCATTCAACGTGCGGCTCGGCTCGCAGGTGCTCGATCAGGGAACCTCCTACCAGGTCAACTTCGTCACGCGGAACCCGCAGTGGAAACCGGGCGGGCTCGCGCCGAGCGGTGACGCGGCACTGCTGCACCTGGCGGTCGACGCCCCGCAGACCCCGCTGCCGGTGTCGGGCACCGTGCCGGCCGTCGGGACGCCCGCGCGCACCATCGGGTGGGGCGACACGACCGACGGCGGCGACCTCTCGCAGGCGCTCCAGGAGGTCGACGTCCCGATCGTCTCCGACCCGGTCTGCGCGAACGCCTACCCCCAGGACTTCATCCAGGCCACGATGATCTGTGCCGGCCTCCCCGATGGCGGCAAGGACTCCTGCCAGGGCGACTCGGGCGGGCCGCTGATGGTGCCGACCGGTGACACCGCGGCGCCCTGGGAGCAAGTCGGGATCGTGTCGTCGGGAGACGGCTGCGCGGTTGCCGGCAAGTACGGCATATACACCCGCCTCGCCAATGCCTCGTTGCAGGACTGGCTGGTCTCGGCGATCACGGGGCCGGACCCGACGCTCGCAGCAGCGCCGGCCGCCACACCCACGCCCTCCCCCGTCCCGGTCGCCACACCCCTCGCCACGCCGGTCCCGGCCGCCGGCCCGCGGGCGGCGCGCGTGACGCTGCCGAAGACCTGCCGTGCGGGCACGTGCAAGGTGGTCTTCGACCTGCCCAGCGGCGGCACGATCCGCGCCCGGCTGGTGCTCACGAGGGCGTCCGCGAGCAAGCTGCACCGGCACGGCCGCAGCGCGGGCAGCGCCGTCAAGCAGTTCCTGGCCCCGACGGCCGGGACGTTGAAGGTCAAGCTGCCCAAGACCCTGCGCAAGCAACTGCACGGTCACGTCACCGCGCAGCTGACGGTCACGGTACCGGCGGGGATCGCGCGCCGGACGGTGAGCCTGAGCCGCTAGCGCCGGACGACCGGCTCGAGGCGCTTGATCACGTCGAAGTAGCGCACGGGCGCGAGCCGGACCAGCCCAGCGAGCGCGTGGGCGTCCGGGCCGACGAGGATCCGGTCGTTGCCCTTGCGCAGGCCGCGGTGGATGATCGCCGCCGCCTTGTCGGGCGACGTCCTCGCCACCTTCCGGAAGTCCGTCTTCAGCGCCTCGTGGTCGGTGCCGCCCCGGT
This sequence comes from Solirubrobacteraceae bacterium, assembly GCA_034664525.1. GTDB lineage: Bacteria > Actinomycetota > Thermoleophilia > Solirubrobacterales > Solirubrobacteraceae > DATLGB01. The sequence continues at coordinate 14,937 of JAXDHL010000546.1, read as the reverse complement.
CGTCGACGTGGAAGCGGGCGTTGTCGACGATGTGCGTGTCGATTCCGCCCGGATGGATGCACACCGCCCGCACGCCTGTGCCGCGTACCTCGTGGCGCAGCGACTCGGTGTAGCCCTTGACCGCCGCCTTGGACGCGCAGTACGCGCCCTGGGTCGGCCAGCCGACGAGCCCGAAGACGCTCGAGACGTTGGCGATCGCGCCGCTGCCCTGCTCGATCAGCAGCGGCAGGTACGCGCGGGTGCCGTGCACGACGCCCCAGAAGTTGACGTCGACGACCCACTCGTCGTCCTCCGGCGCCGCATCGGCCGCGGTCTGGGAGACGGTCACGCCGGCGTTGTTGACCACCACGCCGAGCGGCGCCGGAGCCCACTGGCGGACCTCGGCGGCGAAGGTCATCTGGCCCTGGCGGTCGCGCACGTCGAGCTTGCGCTGCAGGACCGGGCCGGCGATCGCGGCCGCCGTCTCCTCCAGGCCGGCCTCGTCCCAGTCGCAGATGGCGACGGGGCAGCCGTGGCGGGCGAGGCGCTGCGCGAGCGCGCGGCCGATGCCCGAGCCGGCGCCGGTGATGACCGCGGTGCGGCCGTCGATCTCGATCGGGGGAGCCATGGCCGCGAAAGCTACAGGACCGTAACTTGCCGGGGCGCTAGCGGGACGCGGTCACAGGTCAGGGTCCTCGATGATCTGGAGCATGTAGCCGCCGGAGGTCTCGGGCGCCGTCCACAGATGGCGGCTCCCGCGCAGCTCGACCGGCGCGTCGACAGGCTCCGGCGTGGCCGGGCCGGTGAACGTCACGCCCCGCTCCGCCAGCCGGTCCTGCTCGGCGTCGAGGTCCTTCACCCTGACGGCCACGTGGTCGACCGCGGCCTGCCGCCCGGGAGGCAGCCGGTCGCCGGCGGTCTCGAGCGTGAACAGCTCCAGCCGGCCGGTGCCGAGGCCGAAGAACGCGCCGGCGAGTCCGTGCTCGGGCGCCTCGAACTCCGCGGCGGGGTCGCCGAGGCCGAGCACGTCGCGAGCGAACGCCTTCGCCTGCTCGAGGTCGGCGACGAGGACGCCCACATGGTCGAACGTCATCGCGCCGCCTCCGCCGATTTGGCGACGCCGGTGACGAGCCGGCCGATCGCCTGCTTGAGGATCGCCTCCAGCACCGGCCCCGCGCCCTTGATCGTCGGGTGCGAGGTCAGGTGGTAGGTCACGTGCGTGCCGGCCCCGGTCTGCTCGAGCCGGACGTCGCCGACATGGTTGCGGACCGGTAGGCCGGACAGCAACGTGTAGGCGAAGTGCTTGGGCTGCTCGTAGGTCGTGACCTCCTCGCGCATCGGCGGCCCGAGCAGCGACAGCTTGCGGACCGCGCCGACCCCGTTCGGGGCGGGCGTGCCCTCGCGCTCGAGCTCGCTCTTGCGCAGCGGCGTCAACGACGCGTACCCACGGTGGTCGGTGAGCTTGGCGAACACGGTCTCGATCGGCGCCGAGATGTCGCGCTCGATGGTGAAGTCGATCATCGTCACTGCAGCCTGACGATCCCCGCGCGGGCGTGCGTCGCCGGCTGCGGTCAGCGCCGGAAGCGCCACGCCAGCGCGCTCCGGTACGCCGGGCGCGGCTTGCCCGATGCGTCGACCAGCCCGGAGTCCCAGCGCGTACGGCGCGGGCGCGGGTCGCCGCGCCACTGCCACCAGTACAGCCGGTCCACGCGGGAGCGGAAGCGCGTGGCGGCGCGGAAGACGTAGCTCGTGGCGCGGCGCTGGCGGGCGAGGTCGTACGGGAAGGCGGTGGCGAACTTCGCCAGCGCGCCGGTCTCGGTGATCCAGACGCGGCCGTGCGGGTGCTCGCGCAGGAAACCGGCCAGGCGGGTGAACGTGTAGCGGTTGGCGTCGGAGTAGCCGTGGACGGCCCAGATCCGCGGCGTGTGACCGTAGGCGCGCAGGAACGCGGCGACCCAGCGCCGCGTCGAGGACGAGTTGGAGATCTGGACCGTGATCGGCAGGACGGTGCAGCGCGGGCAGGCGCGCTCGAGCGCCTTCGCGTAGCGCGCCGCGCGGGCGGGGTGGCGGTAGGTCGCCGGCTGCGTGACGTGGTTGGCCTCGTTCCAGGCCTGCCACTCGCGGATCTTCGGCCAGCGGGCGACGGCGGCGCGGACCGCCCGGGCGTAGGCCGCGACGCTCGGGACGTGGCGCTGCTTGAAGCCCTGGAAGCTCAGCAGCGGCCGCAGGCCGGCGACCTGCGCCTGCTCGTACCAGGCGTCCACGCGGTTGCGCTCGGCGCCGGCGGTGCGCGCGACGTCCCAGTTGGCGATGAAGCGCGTCGCGGTCGGCTGGAGCGCCAGCAGCCGCGGGTCGAAGAGCGCGCTGGGGTCCCCCACGTTGCCGATGCCGAACACCTGCCCGCGCGTCAGCGCGGACGCGGGCGCGGCCAGGGCGCCGACCAGCAGGCAGCAGATGAGGGCGATGCGGGCCACGAATCGTTCCAACGCGCGTCGGGGTGCCGAGGTGCGCTCACCGGTGCATCCGGTGACATACGCTGCATCGGCATGCTCGGCCGGGGACCCGAGGCCATCAGCCCGACGGCGCACTATACGGGCGCGGTCTGGGCGCGCAACGGCCTGTCGCATCCGGCGTTCGCCACGCCGGGCGGGCGCCTGATGCTCCAGGCCGGCCGGCCGCTGATGGTGGCCTCGCGGCTGCTCGGCGGCCCGACGCTCGAGGGCTTCCTGCTCGCCCGCCACCGGATCATCGACCACCTGCTCTCGGCGGCGATCGCCGCTGGCCGGGTCACCCAGGTGGTGGAGATCGCGGCCGGGCTGTCGCCGCGCGGCTGGCGCTTCTCGGCGATCCACGGCGACGCCCTGACCTACGTCGAGGGCGACCTGCCGGGGATGGCCGGGCGCAAGCGGCGCGCGCTCGACCGCGCCGGCGGGACGCACCGCGTGGTGGTCCTCGACGCGTTCGCGGACGACGGGCCGGGATCGCTCGCCGCCATCGCCGAGACGCTCGACCCGGCGCGCGGGGTCGCCGTCGTCACCGAGGGCTTGCTCAACTACTTCGACCGCGCCCACGTGACCGCCCTGTGGCGGCGGATGACGACCACGTTCGCCGGCTTCCCGGAGCTGCTGTACCTGTCGGACCTGCATGTGCGCTCGGCGACCGGCGGGGTGCTCGCCGGCGCGTTCACCGGCGCCCTGCAGACCTTCGTGCGCGGGCGCGTGCACCTGCACTTCGCCGACGAGGCGGACGCACTGGCCGCATTGCACGCCGCGCGCTTCCAGCAGGCGGTGCTGCACACCCCGCGCGTGTTCGACCTCGACGGCTGCCACGCCCCCGGCGCGCAGCTCGTGCGGGTGATCGAGGCGTCGCGCCGCGCGTGAGCAGGCGGGTCCTCTCCGCCCGTGACCTCAACCGCGCGGTGCTGGCACGGCAAGGCCTGCTGGAGCGCACGCGCACTCCGCTGCCGCGGATGCTCGAGCGGATGGGCGCCCTGCAGGCGCAGTACGCGCCGGCGATGTACCTCGGGCTGTGGTCGCGCCTCGACGGCTTCGAGCGCCCGGCGCTCACGCGCGCGCTGTCCCGCGGCACCGTCGTGCAGGCGACGCTGATGCGCTCGACCATCCATCTCGTCTCGCGCGCCGACTACTGGCCGCTGGCGATCGCGACCGCGCCGGCGCGGCACCGGCATTACGAGCGCGTTCCGGCGCTCGCGCTGCCCGACGGCGAGCTCGAGCCGGCGATGGCCGCGCTGAGCGCGGCGCTCGAGTCCGGCCCCCTCTCCCGTCGCGAGGTCGAGGCGCTGATCGGCAAGCTCGCCGCGCGCGCCGCCAACACGTTCCTGCACCTCGTCCGCACCCCGCCGTCGGGGACCTGGGAGCACCGGGCCGCCGACCGGTGGGCGCTCGCGTCCGCATGGCTCGGCGAGCCGCAGTCCATCGCCACGGCCGACGCGGTCGTGGCGCTGGTGCGGCGCTACCTCACCGGGTTCGGGCCGGCGACCCGGCAGGAGGTCGCCAACTGGTGCGGGATGCGGGTCGGCGACGTCACCGCGGCGCTCGACGCGCTCGAGCTGCGCCGCTTCGAGGCCGAGGACGGCGCCGAGCTGCTCGACCTGCCGCGGCTGCCGCTCCCCGACGCCGCGACGCCCGTGCCCGTCCGCCTGCTGCCGACCTGGGACGCCACGCTGCTGACCCACGCCCGCCGCGCCGGGATCCTGCGCGAGGAGCACCGCGAGCGGATCTTCTCGTCGCGCAACCCGCACTCCCATCCGACGTTCCTCGTCGACGGCACCGTCGCCGGCACGTGGCGGATCGGGGACGGCGGGCGGGTCACCGTCGACGCGTGGTCGCCGCTCGACCCGGCCGCGCAGCGCGAGCTCGAGCGCGAGGTCGCCGCGCTCGAGCGCTGGCTGGGCTAGAGCGAGATGCTCCGGTAGCGGGCGACGGCGAGCGGCGCGAAGACCGCGATCAGCACGAACGACCACACGAACGCGCCCCACACGTTGTTGCCCGCCGGGGCGCCGACCCACAGCGCGCGCATCGCGTTGACGACGATCGTGAACGGGTTGATGTCGGCGAACGCCTGCAGCACCTGCGGCATCGAGTCCGTCGGGACGAACGCCGACGAGATGAAGGTGAGCGGGAAGACCGCGATGAAGCCGACCGAGTTCGCCGCCTCGGGCGACGAGACGAGCATCCCCAGCAGCGCGAACAGCCACGAGAACGCGTAGCCGAACAGCAGCAGGAGCACGATGCCGAGCACGATCTCGGGCAGGCTGGAGCTGAACGAGAAGCCGATGATCAGGCCGGTGACGATCAGGATCGTCATCGAGAACGCGTTCGTGACCACGTCGGCGAGCGTGCGCCCGGCCAGCACCGCCGGGCGCGCCATCGGCAGCGAGCGGAAGCGGCCGATCAGCCCCTTGTGGAGGTCCTCGTTGAGCCCGAGCGCGGTGACGAAGCCGCCGAACGCGATGTTCTGGACGATGATGCCCGGGATCAGGTAGTCGACGTAGTCGTAGCCCGGCGTCTGCACGGCGCCGCCGAAGACGTACACGAACAGCAGCACGAACATGATCGGCTGGATCGTGAACGCGGCGATCAGGTCCGGCGCGCGCGTCAGCCGCACGAGGTTGCGCTCGGCGATCACCAGGGTGTCGCGGACCAGGCGCATCATGCGGCCTCCTCGTCGGGGGCGGCGACCTCGGCCGCGTGGCCGGTCAGCGTCAGGAACACGTCGTCGAGCGTCGGGCGGCGCAGCGTCAGGTCGTCCACGTCGACACCGGCGTCGTCGAGCCGGCGCACCGCCTCGACGATCGTCCCGGACCGTCCACGCACGGGCACGCGCACGACGCGGTCCTCGGCAAGCGGCTCCTCGTCGCCCATCGGGGTGAGCGCGGCCACCGCGGCCGGCACCATCGACAGCTCGGTCACGACGACCTCCAGGCGCTCACCGCCGACCTGCGCCTTCAGCGCGTCCGGCGTGCCCTCGGCGATCACCCGGCCGTGGTCGACGACCACGATCTGGTGGGCGAGCCGATCGGCCTCCTCCAGGTACTGCGTGGTCAGCAGCACGGTCGCGCCCTCGGCCACGAGCTCCTCGATCGTCGCCCACAGCTCCAGCCGCGAGCGCGGGTCCAGGCCGGTCGTCGGCTCGTCGAGGAAGACCACGGGCGGCTTGGCGACCAGCGCGGCCGCGAGGTCCAGCCGCCGGCGCATGCCCCCCGAGTACGTCTTCGTCGGCCGGTTGGCCGCCTCCACCAGGTCGAAGCGCTCCAGCAGCTCGGAGCCACGCGCCTTCGCCTTCGCCCGCGGCGCGCCGTACAGGCGGCCGACCATGGTCAGGTTCTCGAGGCCGGTCAGGTTCTCGTCGACCGCGGCGTACTGGCCGGCCAGCCCGATCTTATGGCGGAGCTTGGCGGCGTCGGCCACCACGTCGAGCCCGGCCACGCGGGCACTCCCGGCGTCCGGGGCCAGCAGCGTCGTCAGGACCCGCACGGCGGTCGTCTTGCCCGCGCCGTTCGGGCCGAGCAGCCCGAGCACCTCGCCGGCGGGCGCTGCGAGGTCGACCCCGTCGAGCGCGCGCACGGCGCCGAACGTCTTCACCAGGCCGCTGGTTTCGATGGCGGGCGCGTCCACGGACAAGAACCTAACCGGCTGTCCGGCGTACCGGTTCGGCTAGGCGACGAGCCGCTCGTACAGCCGGTCGAGCGTGGTCTGGGGATCCTCGCACAGGCCGGTGTGGACCGCCGAGGGCTGGATGACGGTGCTCGCCGGAGCGGCGAGCCAGTGGAAGCGTTCGGACTGGTCAAGCGCCGCCAGCGCCCCGCCGGACGGCTCCCCGGCGGCGACCGCCGCCAGCGCGCCGAGGTGGCGGGCGACCGTGTCCGCGTCGGCCGCGGGGTCGAGCGCCCGCAGGCGCGCCGCGTCCAGCCCGACGCGTGCGGCGAGGAAGCGGTGGCGGCGGCAGAACAGCACCACGCCGGCGTTCATGCGCTCGCCGCGCTCGACCCGCGGGACGACCTGCAGCAGCGCGTACTGGAAGATCTCAGCGGCCACGGCGCGCCTCCTCGGCCTCGATGGCGAACGCGGACTCGAGGCGGCCGCGCAGGAACGCCTCGTAGACCTCGCGCGGGTGCGCGGTCAGCCACGTGTCCGGGATCGCGTCGACGACGGCGCGCAGCACCTCCGGCCCGAGCCGCGGCGCGCAGCGGGCGTGCGCGTCGAGGATCGACCCCGCCACGGGCAGCAGGACGTGCTGGGCGATCGGGGGGAACGCGCGCGTCGCCTCGAGCTCGAGCGCCGGCGAGCCGTGCTGGCGATACAGCGCCGCACCGTGGTCGATCAGCCACACCCGCCCGTGCCAGCACAGCAGGTTCGGGTTGCGCGCCGTCCGGTCGACGTTGGTGATCTGCGCGTCGAGCCAGACGACCTCGGCGGCCCACTCGGGGTCGACCCCGTCGGCCGCCGACGTGAACGGCAGCGCCCCCGGAAGGAAGTCGACCCCCAGGTTCTCCCCGGACGACGCCTCGATCAGCTCCTGGATCTCGGGATCCGGCTCGGCGTGCCCGAGCACCGGATCGAGCTCGGCGCGCACGAGCTCGGGCATCGCGAGCCCGAGCGCGCGGGCCAGCTCGCCGCCGATCACCTCGGCCACGAGGGCGAGCGGGCCCTGGCCCGCGCCGCGGAACTTCAGGACGTACAGGCCGTCGTCGTCGGCCTCGACGATCCCGGGCAGCGAGCCGCCCTCGCGCAGCGGCGAGACGTAGCGGGTGGCGGTGATCGTGCGCATCAGGACTCCAGGATGACGATGTTGCCCCACGGGTCGACGATCCGCCCGGCGTCGCTCAGCGTCTCGAGCACCACGGTGGCGCCACCTTGACCTTGCGCCAGCCGGAGCTGCCCGGCACGCCCGAGCGTGACGACGCCGTCCTGTACCGATACGCCGAGCGTCTCGGCGTACCAGCGCTCGGCCGCCGCCACGTCGCCGACGCGCAACTCGACCGCGCGCAGGCCGGAGACGTGGCGCCCGCCGCGCTCGTCGGCGCCGACCCGGCCGTCCGCCAGCCGCACGACGCGCGGAGCGCGGGCCGCGAGCTCCGGGTCGTGCGTGACGACGACGACCGTGCGCCCGTGCTCGCCGGCCAGCGAGGCCAGGAGGTCGGCGACGACGTCGGCGCTCGCGCGGTCGAGGTTGCCCGTCGGCTCGTCGGCGAGCACGACCGCCGGCTCGGTGGCCAGGGCGCGGGCGATCGCGACCCGCTGCTGCTCGCCACCGGACAGCTGCGACGGCAGGTGCCCGGCCCGGCCGGCCAGCCCGACGTCGTCCAGCCGCGCGGTCGCCCGGGCGCGGCGCTCGCGGCGGCCCAGCCGCAACGGGTCAAGCGCCGCCTCCACGTTGGCCCGCGCCGACAGCGTCGGCACCAGGTTGAACTGCTGGAAGACGAACCCGAGCCGCGACAGCCGCAGCGCGGTCAACTGCTTGTCGGCCATCCCTGCGACGTCGGCGCCGTCGAAGCGCAGCGTGCCGCCCGTCGGCCGGTCGAGCGCGCCGAGCAGCTGGAGCAACGTCGTCTTGCCCGACCCCGACGGTCCGGTGATCGACACGTGCTCGCCGGCGCCGATCTCCAGCGAGACGCCGGCCAGCGCCTCGACCGTCCGGTCCCCCTGCCGGTACGTGCGCGACAGGTCGTCGAGGGCGTACATCAGTCGAGCCTCCGCAGCGCCTCGGCCGGGCGCAAGCGGGCGGCCCGGATCGCCCCGGCCGCGCCCGCGAGCAGCCCGGCGGCGATCGCCAAAACGACGCTCAGCACGACGAGCCGCGCGTCGACCGGCGCCTCGAGCGGGATCCGGGCGGTCGGCGGCTTGGACTGGCCGGCGCCGAACACCGCCGAGAAGTCCAGCGCCTGCTGCGCCGTCGCCTTCAGCGGCGGCACCACCGCGCTGACCAGCGCCGCCGCGCCGATCCCCAGCGCGGTGCCGATCACCGCGCCGAACAGCCCCAGCGCCGCCGACTCGCCGAGCACCAGCCCGACCACGCGGGCGCGGGTCCAGCCGAGCGCGCGCAGCGTGCCCAGCTCGCGGGTGCGCTTGGCGACGCTCGCCAGCACCAGCAGCGCGGCGATGCCGATCGAGGCCACGAGCGCCACGATCGCCAGGAGCGTGGCGAGCCGGCCGCGCAGGTCCTGGGCGCCGACGAGCGAGCCCTGGACGGTGTCGGCGAGGTCCTTCGACGACGCGGCCACGATGCCGGGGATGAACTTCTCCACCGTCTTCTGCAACCCCGCCACCTGGGTGCCCTTGCGCGCCCGCACCAGCAGCAGGTTGACCCGGCCCCTGCGCTTGGCGACCCGCTGCAGGACCGGCAGGTCGAGGTAGACGTCGGCGGTCTGTGTCCCGATCGGCGGCCGCGCGATCCCGACCACGTGGTAGCGGTGCTTGTCGAGCTCGAGCGCCGAGCCGACCCGCAGCTTGCGCCGCGCGGCGTAGGACTCGGCCAGCACCGCCTCCCGGCGCGACGTATGCGCGGCCAGGAACCGCCCGTGGGTGATCTGGCGCGGGGTGATCAGGCCGAGCCGCGGGCGGCCGGCCTGCACGCCGGCGACCGTCGCGGTCGAGATCTGGATGTCACCGCCGGAGAATCCGGCGCCGCGCTGGGCGGGCACCTTGCCCTCGGCGTGGACGAGCAGGACGGTCAGCGCGCGCCCGACGTCGGCGACCACGGGCACCTTGCCGATCCCGCCGGCCAGCGCCTCCGGGAACGTGAGCTGCGTGGCGGGCAGGAACGAGTCCGCCACGAACGGATCGCCCGGCTTGCCGAGCGTCGCCGGATCCACGAACGCGTCCTGGTTCTCGTTCTGGAGCGCCTTCTGCTCGGCCTTCGGCAGCGCGGCGATCGCCGCGAAGCCGGCGCCCCCGCCGCCCTTTCCGCCGAGGTCGATCGGGCGCGATACCAGCAGGTCGGTCCCGACGCCGGCGAGCGGCGCGAACACCTGGTCCTGCGCCCGGTCCAGCCCGCGCGACAGCGACGTGACGGCGACGACGAGCGCGATCCCCAGCCCGAGCCCGAGCGCGGTCAGGACCGCCCGGCCGCGGCGGCGCAGGAGCTCCTGCGCGATGTAGCCGAGCCGGAACACAGCCGGAGCCTACGTCGAGAGCGCCTCCACGAGCTCGTCCTTGCTCATCTTCGAGCGCCCGGCGAGGTCGGCGTCGGCCGCCTTGGAGAGCAGCTCCTGCTTGGTCAGGCCGGCGAGCTCCTTCGACGGCGCCGGCGACGATCCGCCACCCGACTTGATCGAGGCCAGCGTCTCCTCCAGCGCGGCCATCAGGTCCGGCGTCGGAGCCGGCTCCTTCTCGGGTGTCGGCGCCTTCACCGTCCCGCCCTTGCGCTTGGCCTCGATCACCTCGGCCAGCCGCTCGCGGTAGTGGTCCTCGTAGCGGTCGGGATCCCAGTCGACGGTCAGCTGCTCGATCACCTCGACGGCCTGGTCGACCGCCGCCGCGTGCGCCTTGGTCTCCTCGCCGGCCGCCGGGGCGATCCCGTCGCGCGGGCGCACCTCGTCGTGGCGGCGCAGCGTGGTGAGCGCCAGCCGCTCGCCGCGGGCGCGCACCACCACCAGGTACTCCTTGGTGCGCATGACGAAGCGCCCGAACGCCGCCCGGTCGGAGTCCTGCATGACCTCGACGAGCAGCCGGTAGGCGCGCAGCGTGCCCTCGCTGTCGCCGATCGGCAGCAGCAGGTACGGGTGGTCGAAGAAGATCGGGTCGACCTCGGCGAGCGGCACGAAGGACTCGATCTCGATCGTGCGCGTGCGGCGCGGCTCGATCGACTGCAGGTCCTCGTCGGTGATGACCACGAGGCTGCCGTCGTCCTGCTCGTAGCCGTGCGCGATCTCCTCGAACGGGACCTCGGTGTCCTCGGCCGCGCAGAAGCGCTTGACCTCGATCGGCCGGTGCGTCTCGGCGTGCAGCTGACGGAAGTGGAAGCCCTGGTCGCGGACCGCCGTCACGAGCATCACGGGCACGTTGACGAGGCCGAAGCTCAGCGAGCCGGTCCACAGTGGTCTCGGCATCAGCGCGACTTCCCCTTGATCGAGGCTTCCAGCGCGGCGAGCAGGTCCGAGGACTCCCCGGGCTCGTCCGCCTGCGGCTGCACCACCTGCTTGCCGGACGCCTTCGCCTCGACCAGCGCGAGCACGCGCTCGCGGTGCTCGTCGGGCTGGGCCTCGGGCTTCCAGTCGTCGCCCAGCGACTCGACCAGGGCGCCGGCCATGGTGACCTCGCGCTCGGACGGGCCCTTCTCGGGCCGCGACAGCTCGACGTCGTCGGGGTCGACGACCTCGTCGCCGAAGCGCATCGTGTGCAGCCCGAGCACGTCGTCGAGCGCGCGCACCGCGACGAGGTACTCGCGGTCGTGGAAGGTCATGCGCCCGATGCCGGCGCGGCCGGTGCGCTCGAGTGCCTCCTGCAGCACGCGGTAGGCCCGCTCGCCGCCCTCGCGCGCGCCGAGGTAGTACGTCTTGTCGAAGTACTCCGGCGCGATCGCGTCCGCGTCCACGAAGTCCTCGATCGGGATCGCCTTGGTGCGCTCCCCGGCCGCCGCCTTGACCTCGTCCTTGGTCAGCTCCACGAACTCGCCGTCGCCGACCTCATACCCCTTCACGACGTCCGAGTACGGGACCGTCTCGCCGCTGTCCGGATCGATCCGCCGGTGCTCGATCGGCGCCCCGTCCGGCGCGTGGACCTGCTTGAACGAGACGCGCTTGTTCTCCGTGGCCGTGAACAGCTTCACCGGCACATTGATGCCGGCGAGGCAGACGGTCGCGTTGAAGACGGAGCGCAGGGCCATGGAAGGATTATTCCTCGCGGTGCACGGTATCCGGCGCGAAGGCGGGAAGACAGACCGCCACGTACTCGGCGCCGTCCTCGCCGGGCGTCGAGTACCGGATCCGCTCGCCTGCGCGCACGAGCACGGCCTGCCCGGCCGCCACTTCGAGCACACCGCCCTCGAACTCGACCTGCAAGCCTCCATGCAGCACGACCGTCCACTCGTCGAACTCCGGGACCTGGAACGGCTCGCTCCAGCCCTTGGGCGAGCGCATGCGGGCGATGCTCAGGCGCTGCTCGCCGGAGTTGACCCGGCCGGCGAACTCGTCGATCAGCTTCGGGGGCTCGCCTGCGGCCTCGACGCGGGTCGGCTGCGGGATCAATTCGGGCATGCGCTGGAACGTAGCCGCAGCACCGGGATCTCCGGTGGGGCGTTGAGGCGGACGGGAAGCCCGGAGGAGCCGACGCCGCGGGAGACGAACAGCTGGCGCCCGTGCTCGACGACGTGCCCCGAGTGGTAGCGCAGGCCGAAGCGCGAGGGCAGGATCAGACCGCGCAGCAGCGGCAGGTCCACCTGGGCGCCGTGCGTGTGGCCGGCGAGCGTCAGCGCCACGTGGTCGGGCACGTACGGGAAGACGTCCGGGTTGTGCGTGAGCAGCAGCACCGGCGCGCCCTCGGGCACGCGCTCCAGCGCCCGGGCGACGCGGGCGCGGCGGACGGCGTAGTCCGCGACCCCCGCGATCCACAGCTCGTGGCCGCGAACGGTCAGCCGCACGGCGTCATTCTCGAGCAGGGGGACCCCGGCGTCGGTCAGGGCGTCGCCCATCGCCCGCCCCTCGTGCATCCAGTCGTGGTTGCCGAGCACGGCGACCGTCCCCGCGGGGGCGTCCAGGCGGGAGAGGATGCCCGCGACCACCGTGGGCGGGATGCGCCGTGAGCCCACGACGCGGGTGTCCACGTAGTCGCCGAGCAGGACGACGAGGTCCGGCCGTGCGCCGTGCACGGCGTCGACGATCGCCTCCAGGCGGTCCTCGCGCACGTGCGGGCCGCCGGCGTGCAGATCGGCGACGACCGCGACGCGCAGCCCGTCCAGTCCGGCCGGCCAGTGGTCGAGGACGAGCTCGCGCTCGGGCAGCTCGAGCATCCGCGGCTCGACCCACAATGCGCGGTAGGCGACGCCTCCGAGCACGCTGCCCGCGACGAGGCCGATCCGTCGGCCGATCGGGGACAGCGGGCGCATCGGGTGCCGATTATGGTCCGCCGTCGCGATGGCCGGCCTCCCCGAAGCCCTCTACCTCCCCGCCGGCGACGGCGCCTTCACCCCGACCGCGCTGACGCGCGGCCCGTGGAATCCGGCCCATCAGCACGCGGGGCCGCCGTCGGCCCTGCTGGCCCATGCGATCGAGACGGCCGCCGGGATCGAGGGCGGCCAGGTGGCCCGCATCGCGGTCGACATCCTGCGCCCGGTGCCGCTGGAGGCGACGCTGCTCGCCACGGCGCGCCCGCTGCGCGGCGGCCGGCGCGTCGAGCTGCTCGAGGCCACCCTGACGACCGAGGACGGCACGGAGTGCATGCGTGCCCGCGCCTGGCGGATCCGCACCGAGGCGGTGCCGCTTCCGGACGGCGCCGCCGCCTCCGACCCGCCGCCGGCCGGCCCGTACGACCTCCCCACCGCGCCGCGGCCGTCGTTCTGGACCGACGACGTCGCCTACTTCGACGCGCTCGAGTGGCGCTTCGTGCACGGCGACTTCGAGCTCCCCGGCCCGGCGGCGTGCTGGACGCGGCTGAAGGTCCCGCTGGTGGCGGGCGTGCCGGCGACGCCGCTCGAGCACCTGCTGGTCATGTCCGACGCCGCCTCCGGCATCTCCGCCGCGCTGGACTGGACCCGCTACTCGTTCGCCAACGTCGATTTCTCCGTCGTGCTCGAGCGCCCGCCGGCGTCCGAGTGGCTGGCGATGGACGCCCGCACGATCCCGGGCGATCAGGGCGCCGGGGTGTGCGTCGGGACGCTCAGCGACGAGACCGGCCGGGTGGGCGTCTCCACCCAGGCGCTGTTCGTCGCGTCCGTGGCTAGCGACCGAGCAGGCTGAGGAAGCGCTGGGCCTCATCGCCGACGCGCGCCAGCAGCTCGCGCACCTCGGCGAGCCCGGCCCGCAGCTCGGCGTCGCCGACCTCGACCGGGGACATCGAGTCCTGCAGCTCGACGAGGATCGCCTCGGCCTGCTCGACCGCGTCGACCGCGATCTCCAGGAAGCCCTTGACCCCGTGCGACGGCGCGGCGCGGCCGCCCAGCTCGGGCGCGAACGCGCGGGCCTTGTGGCCGACGCGGGCCGCGAACTCGTCGTGCGTGCGCCGCGCGCGCCCGAACGCCAGCTGGACGGGGCGGAACAGCCGCTCCTCCAGCACGTCGGCGCTGCGCTCGTCGAGCTGCTCGTAGGCCTCGCCCAGCGCGGCCAGCGCGGCGCCGAGCTCGTCCGTCGCCTCGGCGACCGTGTCCAGCAGCTCCTGGCGTGCCTCAGCCGTCACGTATGCCATGACCACCACGCTAGATGGTCGGACTAGGTCTGCCGATCGGCCGCGGGCAACTCGTCGAGCAACCGCTCGAGCGTGATCGGCTGCCCGAGGTAGAACCCCTGCCCGTAGTCCACGCCGAGCTCGCGCAGCAGCTCGACCGTCGCCTCGTCGCCGACGTGCTCGGCGACGGTCTGGCGCCCGAGCCCGCGGGCGATCCCCACGACCGACTGGATGACCAGCCGGTCGGTGTCGGAGGACACGCAGTCGCGCACGAACTCGCCGTCGATCTTCAGGAAGTCGAACGACACGTGCTTGAGGTAGTAGAAGGATCCGAAGCCGGCGCCGAAGTCGTCCAGCGCGAAGCGGCAGCCGAGCTTGCCGAGGTGCTCGGAGAACTCCCGCGCCCGGGTGAGGTTCGAGATCGCCGCGGTCTCGGTGATCTCGAACACGACGTGGCTCGGGTCCATGCCCGTCTCCTGCAGCTCGGACTCGATCAGCTCCAGCAGCTCGGGGCGGCCGATCGACGCGCCGGAGAGGTTGATCTCGACCCGTGACGCCCGGCCGTTGTCGTGGGCGGCCACCGTGCGCAGCGACTTCGCGACGGTCATCTCGTCGATCTGGTCGATCATCCCGAGCCGCTCGGCGATGTACAGGAACGCCCCCGGTGGGATCAGGTCGCCGTCCTCGTCGCGCATCCGCAGCAGGACCTCGAACTGCGTCGTCCGGCCCGTCGCGAGCTCGACGATCGGCTGCGCCACGAGCGTGAAGCGCTCCTCCTGGATCGCCATCGCGATCCGTTCGGCCCACGTCACGCGCCCCTTCATCCGCGCCTGGGCGTGGTCGTCGGTGTGGAACAGCGCGACCTGGTTGCGGCCGGCCTCCTTGGCGTCGTACATGGCGAGGTCGGCACTCACCAGGGTGTCCTCGCCGGTCAGCCCCGGCGCCTCGTCGAACATCGCGACGCCGACGGAGGCGGTGATCGTCCGGTCGCGAGTGGCGGGAACCGTGATCCGCTCGTCGCGCAGCGCCCCCAGCAGGTCGCGGGCGACGCGCGTGGCCGACTCGGCGTCCGCGTGCGGCAGCAGCGCGGCGAACTCGTCGCCGCCGATGCGGGCCAGCA
>JAXDHL010000545.1:0-2896 GCA_034664525.1 Solirubrobacteraceae bacterium | reverse complement strand
CCCACAGGCGCCCCTCCACGACGATCGGGGTGCCGGCCGAGGACCGGATCCCGAGCGCTTCGCGGCTGAGGGCGAGGCGCCCGGGGATCCGCTCGCAGTCCTCCATCCTGGCGGGTCGGCCGGTCCTTCGGATCGTCGTCGCCAGCCCGTCCTCATCGATCGGCCGGCGCCGCCCGGCCTCGGGCTGCTCGCCGCTGGCGGCCCAGGTGGCGACGGCGGTCACCGTGTCGTCGGTCTCGTAGCGGAGCATCCCCGCGAAGTCCGCGCCGAGCAGTCTGCCGACCTCTTCGGTGACGGCATCGAACAGCTCGCTCGGGGGCACGCTTCGCGCCACCAGCGTCGCCACGCGCCGGAGCGCGGCCTGCTCGTCCGCGAGCCGTCCGACCTCGGCCCGCGCGTCGGCGTTGGAGATCGCCGTCGCGACGAGCTCCGTGAACGCGGCGAGACGCGCCTCGGTGTCGGCCGGCAGTGGCCGGCCCTGGGTCGAGTAGGTGGCGATCACGCCCCAGAGGTGACCCTGGACGACGACCGGCGTGCCGACGCCCGATCCGACCCCCCACTCGCGAACGGCGACGCTGCCCGGCCCGGAGGCATCGGCAAAGCTGTCGATCCGGGCCGGGCGGCCGGTCTCGAAGACGATCGTGCCGAGGCCGTTCCCACCGAGGCTCCATCGGCGGACGGGGAGAACGTAGTCGCCGGTCCTGCCCCAGACGGCGACAAGGCTGATCGTCCCGTCGGGCCCGTAGTGGCCGAGGCCCGCGTAATCGACCGGAAGCAGCCGCCCGACCTCCTCGGTGACCGCGGCGAACACGTCCTCCGGCGGCACCCCGCGCGCGACCAGCGTCGCCACGCGGCGCAACGCCGCCTGCTCCTCGGCCAGCTCACGAGTGTGTGCAGCGGTCAACGGCGCAAGCGTACGGCCGCCTCGACGCCGCGCGAACCGCGTTCGCTCAGCGAGGCACGGCTGGGCGAAGTGGGCTGACGTCCGGCATGCGTGCGAACGTATGTTCGCAGCGATGGCCCGCACGATCCTTCACGCCGACGTCGATGCCTTCTTCGCCTCGGTCGCCCAGCGCGACGACCCGGCGCTGCGCGGGCGGCCCGTCGTCGTCGGCTCGTGGGTGGTGATGGCGGCCAGCTACGAGGCGCGCGCGTACGGCGTGCGCAGCGGGACCGCGACCGCGAAGGCCCGCCGGCAGTGCCCGGACGTGATCGTCGCGAACCCGTCGTTCGAGACCTACACGGAGGCGAGCCGGACGGTCTTCGACGTCTTCCGCCGCTACACGGACGTCGTGCAGGCCGGGTCGATGGAGGAGGCGTTCCTCGACGTGTCCGACGCGGCGCTGCCGGGACCGGAGATCGCGGCCGCGCTGCGGCGCGAGGTGCGCGAGGAGGCCGGGCTGCCGCTCAGCGTCGGCGTTGCGCGCACCAAGGTGCTGGCGAAGATCGCCAGCCGCCAGGCCAAGCCGGACGGGCTGTACGTCGTCGACCCCGACGGCGAGCTGGAGTTCCTGCACGGGCTGCCGGTCGACCGGATCTGGGGCGTCGGGCCGGCGACGACCGCGAAGCTGCACGCGTTCGGGCTGCGGCTGGTGGGCGAGGCGGCGGAGCTGTCGGAGGCCGACCTGATGGCGATCGTCGGCAAGGCGGCCGGCCGCTACGTGCACGCGGTCGCCAACAACCGGGAGCCGCGGGCGGTCGAGCGCCGCCGCGGCCGGCGGTCGTTCGGCGCCCAGCGCGCGCTCGGGCGCGGCCCGCGCTCGCGGCCGGAGCTCGAGGCAGCGCTGGCCGACCTCGCCGAGCGGCTGGCGAAGCGGATGGGGCGCAAGGGCCGGGCGGGGCGGACGGTCGTGCTGCGGCTGCGCTTCGGCGACTACACGCGCGCGACGCGCTCGCAGACGCTCGCGCACCCGACGGCGGAGCCCGCCACGATCGCCGGCGCCGCGCGCGAACTGCTGGCGGCGGCGCTGCCACTCGTGCAGCGGCGTGGGATCACGCTCGTCGGCCTCACCGTCACCAACCTCGCGGGCGAGGGCGGCGGGGACCAGCTCGGGCTGTTCGAGGCGGAGTGACCGCGGTCCGGCGTCAGTCGTCCGGCTCTTCGTCGTCGGCCTCGCCGTACTCGGCGTCCGACTGCTCCTCGTCGACGTGGGAGGCGTCCTGCGTGATGCGCGCGGTCGAGTGCTGGTCGCCGTGCGACGCGTGCTCGATCAGGTCTTCCTCGGCGAGCTCGAAGCCCTCGGACTCGCCGCCGCCGCCCTCCTCGACCGCACGGCGCTCCTCGCGATGGCGGGCCTCCGCGCTCAGGGGCCGGTCGTCGTCGTCATAAGCATCGGACATGCCCCCACGCTACTCCCACCACCCGAGCGCTCACGCGACGAGCAGCGCCGCGAGCGCCTCGCGGGCGAGCGCCGACACCTCGGCCGCGGGTCCGCGCGGATCGGTTCACCGTCGTGTTCGGCTCCGTGTTACGCCGAAACTGGGTTTGCGCGACAGCAGTGTCAGATCCCTGTCACCCGGAGGGGCAAAACTCGCCCGACCTGGGCAGAAACAAACCAGTACCCCACTGGTGTCGGTAGCAACGGACAAGCCCGACACCGCTCAAGGCGAGCGGCGGTCCCGACCCGTCCCCCCGGCGGGGCGGGACCCCTCGTCAGCCGCTCTGGATAGGCTCGCGCCGTGAGCGGCCGGGTGCTCGTCGTCGGATCGGTCAACGTCGACCTCGTGGTCACGGTTCCGTCGTTACCGCGTGCGGGGGAGACCGTCGCCGGCGGACGCTTCGCGCGCCACGGCGGCGGCAAGAGCGCCAATCAGGCCGTCGCGGCGGCGCGGTTCGGCGCCGACGTGGCGCTGGTGGCGGCGGTCGGGGACGACGAGTTCGGGACGGCGGCGCTCG
>JAXDHL010000544.1:0-3712 GCA_034664525.1 Solirubrobacteraceae bacterium | reverse complement strand
GCCCAGGACCCGGGTGCGGGCGACCTCCCGGTCGACCCGCAGTGGCTGGCGAACACGCTCGAGCGGGCGTCGACGACGACATCCGTCAAGAACAACCTCACCGACGACGCGATCAAGCGCCGCGATGACGCGAAGGTGGCCTACGAGGCCGCGCTCAAGGCCGGCAAGAAGCCGTCGCCGCTGTCCAAGCCCGAGTACCTGGTCGTGTGGTCCGCGAAGCAGAACGCGGGCGACGTGTACGGCAAGGAGATCGGCGACCTGATCAACAACGCGACGGTCAACCCGCAGGGCCTGCTGGATCTGCTCAACCCGCAGTTCCTCCCGGGCCTGGACGGCTTCCAGGTGATCGACGAGCGCAAGCAGAACGTCGACGGCACCGAGAACCCGGACTACGGCAAGGTGGTCAACTTCGTCCAGCTGCCGCTGCCGTGGGGCGTCGAGACCGAGGCGCACCACATGCAGTACGAGTGGAAGGACGGGCAGCCGATCATCGCGGGCGGGCTGTTCAACGACTCGACGTTCGTCCTCGATCCGACGGACATCCCGAACCTGACGCTGAAGAACATCATCGCCCCGCAGGACACGCCACTCGGGACGATCCCGGACGCCTATGACGCGATCGGCGACGGCCGCTTCATCGGCACCTACATGGGCGGGCCGGAGGCGAACTTCGGCGGCTCGCCGGGCTCGGTGGACGTGTTCAAGCCCGACGCCGCCAAGGGGCTCGTGCTGGAGAGCGAGACGCCGGCCGGCAACATCGGCGGCATCGCCTCCAACAACGCCGGGGGCGTGCCCGAGCCGTGCTCCGTGCGCGAGGCGCGGCCGCTCGGCACGTGCGCGAACCCGCACGGCATCCAGATCCGGCAGGACCTCAAGACGATGGTCACGGCCGACTACGCCGAGCCGCGCGAGATCGTCCTGGACCCGATCAAGACGGCGGACAAGTATGCGTTCCGCCCGACGGTCCGGACCTGGGACACGAGCGATCCGGCCCACCCGGTCCTGAAGTCGGTGTCGCACATGCCCAACGGCCCGCTCGAGCCCGCCCAGCGCGCGCACGAGCAGTACGGGATCATGGAGGACGCCAAGACCTGGCCGGACGCCACGAGGTACAAGGGCGGCCTGCAGTCCAAGGGCTTCTTCTCCGGCTCGATGTGCGGCGGCGGCGTCTTCTTCACCCCGGACGCCTCCAAGCTCTCCGGCGACGGCTCCAAGCAGTGGAAGCAGGTCTGGAACGACGGCCTCTCGCAGCTGCAGGCCGACGGTGACCCGAGTGCGAAGTTCCTCGACGAGCCCGCCGGCTGCGCCGGTGGCGCGTGGCACCAGGTGAGCCCGTCCAACACGCTGTTCTTCCGCAGCGTGCAGGGCCGCCTGCCCCTGGCCGACAACTACTTCGACCAGGGTCAGACGAAGCTCATCTACGACATCGACATCCGGCCGCTGATCAAGTCGGCGCAGGACGGCGAGGTGACGTGCGACCTGTCGCGCGGCATCCACTCCGGCGGGCTCGACCTGACCGGCATGCAGCTCTTCAAGAAGCTGGCCGACGGCCAGAGGGTCGCCGACTGCCCGAAGCTCGTGTCGACGCTGGTGGTGCACGACCCGACCACCGGCGGCCCGCACTGGGGCGCGCTCGACAACCACTCGATCGACCAGAACGGCACGCCGTGGCGCCTGGTGTTCTCCGACTACTTCGTCTCCCGCACGGGGGTCGACGGTGACCACCGTCTGTTCACGGTGAACGTCTCTCCGAAGGGCAAGTTGTCCTACGACAAGGACTTCCGCGACGAGAAGAGCAACGCGCTCGGGGTCAATTTCAACCGCCGCAACTGGCCCGGGTCGCCGGATGCCGGGTTCTACAAGCCGCACTCGATGGTCTGGGTGTGCCCGCCGGGCGTCTGCCCGGACGATCCGCCGATCGCCTCGCGCAAGGCGGCCAAGGTGACGAAGAAGCACCGCCGGAAGACGTGACGCGCGCGCTCCGGGTGCTGGGGGCGGCGGTGGCGATCTGGATCGTCGCCGCCGCCCCGGCGGGCGCCCACCCGACGCTCACGCAGGCCGCCCCGTCGCCGGGGATCTCGCTGCCCGACGCGCCCTCCGGCGTCACGCTGGCGTTCAGCGAGGCGCCGGTGGGCGCGGGCTCGCGCGTGACGCTGCGCGGGCCGGACGGCCGCGTCGTGCGGCTGGGCGCGCCGCAGGTCGACGGCAAGGCGCTGCGGGCCGCCATCGATTCCGCCTTGAAGCCCGGCGTCTACGACGTGCGCTGGGTGGCACTCGGCGACGACGGGCACACGACCGCCGGCCGGTTCCGCTTCGGCGTCGCCGGACCGCATGGCGCCGCGCCGCCGGGCGCCGAGCGCCTGGCCGGCGCCGGCGGGCCGGGCGTCGGCGAGCAGGTCGCCGCCGGCGAGGCGGCGGTGACCGTCGTCGCCCGCTGGCTGGCCGTGCTCGCCGCATCGCTGCTGCTCGGCGGCGCGCTGACCGGCTCGCCGGAGCGCTTCCGGCGGGCGGCGCCGCAGCTTGCGCTGTTCGCGGCTGTCGCAGCATCGGAGACGGTGATCGCCGCCGGATCGACCGTCACCGCCACCGAGGCCGGCGTCGCCTCGCTCGTGCGACTCGGCGTGCTCGTGGTGTTCGGGCTCGCACAGCGGTGGGGCGTGGCGGGGGCGCTGGCGCTGGTCGCCACCGCGTTCGACGGCCATGTCGTGTCCGCGTCGTGGCCTGCCGCCGTCGCCCAGGTGGCGCACGTGCTCGCGGCCGGCGTCTGGATGGGCGGCGTGCTCGCCCTCGCGCTGTTCGCCCGGACGCGCGAGGCCGCGCGCCGCTTCGCCCCGGTCGCCGTCGCCGCGCTCGCCGTCGCCGTCGTCACCGGCGTGGTCGCCGCGCTGCGCGAGGTTGACGGCTGGTACTTCCTGCGCTGGTCCGACTACGGGCGCGCGGTGATCGTGAAGGCAGGGCTCGTCGTGGTGGCGGCCGCCGTCGGCGCGGTCGCGCGGTGGCGCCGGGCCGAGGCCGTCGTCGTCGTGCTCGTGGCCGGCGTCGCGTCGCTGCTGGCGGCGCTGCCCCAGGGCCGCGGACAAGCGCTGCCCGCCGAGCGCGGCACGCTGCTGGCCGGCCCGGCGTTCGCGTCGGTGGTCGGGGCCGGCGGCTCGACCGCCGGCCTGACGCTCGCGCCCGCGCGGACCGGCGCGAACCGGATCGTGCTGACCGCGCGCGGGCGCAGCGGCAGCGTGCGGCTCGCGTGCTCGTGCTCGCCCGCGCCGGTGACCGCGACCCTGCGCCCGACCGCCGGCGGGACGCTCGCCGCCGGTGTGCGCGTCCCGCGCGACGGGACCTGGTACGCGTACGTGACGGTCGACGGCCGGCGCTCGCCCGCCCCCGCCGCACTGCCCGTCGGCGTGCCGGAAGCGCCCGGCGCGCCGCCCGTCGACGTGCTCGCCGTCGCCGACCTGTCGGGTCCGGACGCGACCCGCTGCCGCGACTTCCTGCTCGGGCTGCAGCTGGCGGTCGGACGCCAGAACGCCCTCGGCGGCCTCGACGGCGGGCGCAAGGTCGCGCTGCTCGCCTACGACAGCGCCGGCTCGGCCGCGCGGGCGTCCGCGCTCGCCGGCGGCCGCGGCCCGATCGCGCTGGCCGGCGCCTGCGGCGCCGGCGCCGGTGCGGCGGTGGCGCGCGCGTCGCGCGACGGCGTCCCGTCGGTGATCGGCGACCC
>JAXDHL010000543.1:0-3834 GCA_034664525.1 Solirubrobacteraceae bacterium | reverse complement strand
GCTGGGAGTGGCGCAGCCGCGGGCCGGCCAGCAGTGCGGCGGCGGCCAGCAGCAGCGCGATCCCTCCGATCAGCCACAGCAGGCTCGGCCCGCCGTCGCGTGCCGCGGTCGCGGGCGTGGCGCCGATCTGCACCGCGGGATACGTGTGCGGTTGCTGGCTGATGAAGCCGTCGTCGATCTGGTACTCCCACCGGCCGGCGGACGGGAAGACCACCGAAGCCCGGTAGACGCCGGGCTTGCCGGTCGGCCGGGCGGCGAAGTCCTGGTGCCCGGCGCCGCTGGAGATCGTCACGACCGGCTTGACGTCGGTCAGCGGCGTCCTGCCGTGCTGGAGCACGGTGATGTCGACCACCCACGCCTTCCCGGCGGCGGTGGCGTCCGGCGTCGAGCTCAACCCGACGGTCGCCCACCCACCCGCCCGCGCGACGGGAGCGAAGACCAACAGCAATCCAACGGCGAGCAGTACACGGCGCACGGCGCCTCCTTTGCCTCGAACATCGCCCTTACACCGCGGGCGATGAGGAGGTTCCGTGCAAGCCGACCCTAACGGGGTCTGACCCCTTAGGTTGGGGCCGGGTGCGAAACGTGGTCGCCATCGCCGTCGCGGCGCCGTGGGTCGTGTGGGCGCTCGTGCGGGCGGTCGGGCTCGAGCTGCCGTATCCGTTCGTCGCGCTGCTCGCGTTCACGCCCTACGCGGCGGCTTCTTCGCCGGTGCCGGTGCTCGCCGGGCTGCTGCTGCGGCGCAGGGCGGTGGCCGGCGTGTCGGGTGTCGCGATGCTCGCGTTCGCGGTCGCGCTCGTCCCGCGGGCCCTCGGCGGGCCGGACCCGGCCGCGGGCGGACCGCGGCTGGTCGTGATGACGTCGAACCTCTACCTCGGGCAGGCGGACGCGGCCGCCCTGATGCGGATCGCCCGCGAGCACGACGTCGACGTGCTCAGCGTGCAGGAGCTGCGCCCGGGGCTGATGCGCCGGCTCGACCGCGCGGGCGCGAAGGCGCTCTTCCCCGAGCGGGTCCTGGACCCGCGCGAGCGCGCCTCGGGCTCAGGGGTGTTCTCGCGCACGCCGCTCGCCGTCGTGGACACCAGGACGAACCGCACGGGGCACGCCGAGCCGGAGGTCTCTCTGACGGTCGCCGGTGCGCCGGCGGTCCGCGTCAAGGCGGTGCACCCGGCCCCGCCCGTGAACCCGTCGGCGGCGCCCAACTGGCGCGACGCCCTCGCCGCGCTGCCCGCTTCCGACAGCCGCGGCGACGTGCAGATCCTCGCCGGCGACTTCAACGCCACGCTCGACCACCCCGAGTTGCGCGACCTGCTCGGCCGCGGCTACACCGATGCGGCGGACGCGGTCGGCGCCGGCTTGAAGTGGACCTGGCCCGCGCTGCGCCGCGGCCGCGCGCTGCCACTCACCATCGACCACGTGCTCGTGGACAAGCGCGTGAAGGTCGAGAAGGTCACCGTCGTGCGTGTCCCGGGCAGTGATCACCGGGCGGTCATCGCGGTGTTGAGGCTTCCGCGCGGGTGAAGCGAGCCCGATGGGCGAGCTTCGTACCGGTTGCAGCGGAGTCCCGGCCAGGTTGTCCAGGCCTGGCCGGGAAGGTCCGCCACCGAAAGCCGGGCTCCGAGGGAGGAGAGTCCAGAAGCCCGGTGTGCAGCACCCTTTCTCCTGACGGGAGTCTGTTCGACCTGGGCCCTTTCGCCAACCGACCGGGTGTCGAAAGAGGACCGACTCGGAGTCGACCGATCGGCTACGCCGCCGCTGCCAGCTGCGGGCGCGGAGGAGAGAACTCGCCCTGGAGCGTGCGCACGAGGCCGCCGATGCCCTCCGGCTCGGACGCGATCGCCCGCTGGCGCGCCGCGCCCGGGTCCCCGGCCAGGTGGGCGAGCAGCGCCAGCTCGCGCTCGCAGCGCAGCGCGCGGGCGTGCGGCCAGCACGCGTCGACCAGCGTGGCCAGGCGGCCCGAGGCCGGCACGCAGCGGTCGCGCAGCGGGTCCAGCAGCTTGGCCTGGATGCCGTCGCGCGCCGCCAGGAAGCGGTTCTCGTCGAGCACCTCGGTGGCGTGGGAGAGCTCGGGCTCGGCCATGCCGTCCAGCGCCTCGACGCGCACCAGGCACTGCACGAGGGCGACGAGCGCGGCCGTGTCGCGGATCCGGGTCTGCGCGTCCATCACCCGCACCTCGAGCGTGCCGAGTTTGGGCTGCAGGCGGACGTCCCACCAGATGAACGTGGGCTCCGGGATCGCGCCGCAGCGGAGCAGCACGTCGACGGCCTCGGCGTAGTCGGCGTAGGTGGCGAACTCGCGCGGGATGCCCGTGCGCGGAAACGCCTGGAAGACCGGGGTCCGGGCGCTCGCCAGGCCCGAGTCCCGCCCGCGGGTGAACGGCGAGTTGGCGGCCAGGGCCAGCAGGACCGGGATGTGGGCGCGCATGCCGTTGAAGGCGCGGACGGCGAGCTCCGGGTCCGGGACCGCGACGTGCACGTGCAGCGCGAACGTCGGCTCACGGCGCGCCAGTTCGCGCAGCGACGAGTGCAGGTACTGGTAGCGGGCGCCGGGAGAGACCTGCACGTCCTCGGCGCGGACCATCGGATGGGTGCCGGCGACCGCGGCGCGCAGGCCGAGGCCGTGCACCGCGTCGGCGAGCCCGGCGCGCAGGTGGCGCAGCTGCGACGTCGCCTCGCGGACGGTGCGCTGCGGGTCGGTGGCGAGTTCGAGCGCGAGGCCGTGCGTCTCGCCCCGCGTGTGCTCGAGCAGGGCGTCCGGCAGCACCTGCAGCACATCCTCCGAACGCCACGCCGGCGAGCCGTCGGGCTCGAGCAGCATGACCTCCTCCTCGATGCCCACGGTCCACGGCTCGAGGTCGGGGTGTACCTTCCAGACCGCCCATTCGGGGAGCGCCGCTTCCATCCTCATGAACGCCAGCGTGCCCACGTGAATCGGTGCTGTGACCCTCCCCGTGGTCCAGAGAAAATGAGCAATGATCGCCCTGGGGTCGAGCGGAGGACATGCGGTCGAAACGGCTTGTACTCGCGGTACCGGCACAGGCCTGCTCATCGCTCGTACATTCGGCGCCATGGCACGTGGACGTCCACGACAGATTGTCGCCTACGGCGGCGGCGGGTTCAGCATGGAGCCGGGGAATCCGCTCCTCGACGAATACGTGCTGTCGCTCTGCCGACGCAAGAAGCCGAAGGTGTGCTTCTTCCCCACCGCATCCGGTGACGCCGACCACTACGTCGTGCGTTTCTACCGTCACTTCTCGAGCGAGATCTGCGATCCGTCGCACATCTCCCTCTTCCGGCGCGACCGAGGTCCCGGCAAGCTCCGCGAGCACCTGCTCAAACAGGACCTGATCTACGTCGGCGGCGGGTCGATCCTGTCGCTGCTCGGCGTCTGGCGGGCGCATGGGATCGACGCGGATCTGCGCGCGGCGTGGCAGGCGGGTGTCATCCTTGTGGGCGTGTCCGCCGGGTCACTCTGCTGGTTCGCGTCAGGCCTTACGGCCTACCACCACGACGCCAAGCCCTATGAGGGGCTGGGCTTCCTCCCGCACTCCAACGCGGTCCACTACGAGGAAGAGGACAACCGGCGGCCGGCGTATCACTCCGCGCTGCTCGACGGCTCATTGCCCGGCGGCTATGCGGCTTCCGACGGCGCGGCACTGCACTTCGTGGGCGAGGATCTTCACCGGGTGGTGAGCTCGCGTCCTGAAGCGCGGGCGTACCGGGTCGAGGCCGTCGGCGACGAGGTCGTGGAGCTCCCGTTGGAAGCGACCTATCTCGGCGATCGGCCGAAGATCACCCTTGCCGCCGCTTAACCAGCGGCCGCCCACGATCCTC
>JAXDHL010000542.1:0-5708 GCA_034664525.1 Solirubrobacteraceae bacterium | reverse complement strand
GAACCGCTCGACGGGCGTCACGTCGGCGACCGAGTCACCGACCCGGCCCTCGGGCGGCTGGATCCGCGTGGCCATGTCGCGCTCGAGGTTGTTCGGCAGCAGGAACGACTTGCTGATGTGGTTCATCACCACCTGGCCGCGCTCGCCGTATGCGACCTTGCGCCCGGTGTCGGGCTCGACGACCGCGAACGTGATGTACGGCGAGAACGGGTCGAAGATGCAGGGATCGTCGTCGTCGAGGTCTTGCCGTTCGGCCGCACCGCCGAGCACCATCGTGCTTCCGTAGGCCCCGTGCAGCGAGAGCCCGGGAAACACCTCGGTGCGGTACAGGTGGCGGGTGTCGGCGTCCATATGTGCGCCGCCCCACTCGATCACCTGCACCTTCTGGCAAACCAGTTCGACGAGGTCGTCGCGCCGCGCCAGTCGCTCCAGCAGCGGCGGCGTGCACGACAGGACGCCGATGTCCTGGGTCTGCAGCACGAACGCCGCCTGGTCGATGACGTGCTCGGCGTAGGCGTCCGCCTCGTCGATCTTGCCGGCGGCGACGAGCTTCTTCACCCAGCGCGGGTCCATGTCAATCGTGAACCACAGGCCCCCGAGCGCGGCCGCGTGGCGCCTCATGATCTCACCGGCCATGTGCGGCCCGCTAGGAAACAGCACGAGCCAGTCGCGATTCCTCGCCACTTCCGGCAGGTCCAGGTGGGCGACCTGCCACGAGAGCATCCGGTCCCACCAGTCGCGGAGCATCACGATCCGTTTGGGGGCACCGGTGGTGCCCCCACTTTCGAACACTCCGACGACATCCGGATGCCCCCCGTATCCCCGCGGGATCAGATCCTGCGCGCGGACGTCGCGCAGCTCGTTGGTCACGTTCGGAAACAGCGTCAGGTCCTCGGCGCTCTTGACGTCCGCGCGCGGATCGAATCCCAACGACTGCGCTCGCTTCAACCAGAAGGGCGAGCCCGTGGTCGGGCTGAAATGCCACTCCATCGCTGCCCGGAGGAACTGATCTGGATCGGGCGCGACATCGACCTCGAGCTCCAGCGCCGACTGCTCGTATTGCAACATGGGGACTCCTTATGACGCGACTCGCTGCGAGCGCCGGCGCCGCTCGCGCAGAGACTTGGCGATCTCGGCGCGATCACACGCTCGGGGAACCCAAACCGGGCCGAACACGAGCTTGTCCCGATCCAGCCGCGAAAGCGGAGAGCGCCGATCGGGTCGAGGCCGCGGTGATGGGACGCGTTCTGGAGGTGCGGGTCTGGGCTGCTGGGGAAGGATGGCGGTGGGGGTCATGTCTCAAGCATGGGCCTTAGCCGGGCTGTACGACGGGACGAAGCGCACAGTCTTCGGCCGGGTCGCTGTGCAAACTGTCCCCGGTTGGGTACGCTCATGGCATGGCGGCGCAGGACAGACGGGATGCCACCGTCGCGGACCTCGTCCGGACGGGCGCCGAGCGGCTCCTGGAGGCGCCGCAGCCTCTGCTCGACGAGGTCGACACCGCGGTCCTGCAGATCGCGGACCCCGGGGTGGCGGCCGACCCGGCACTCGTGGCCGCGATCCGCCTGACCAACCGCTCCAACCTCATGCACTGGACCACGGCCAACATCCGCAGGCCGGGGCAGCACGTCTCGGCCAACGTCGGTCCGGTCACCTTGGACTTCGCGCGCGACCTCGTGCGCCGCGGCTTGGCCGACACCTCGCTGAACGGCTATCGAGCAGGGCAGAACATCATCTGGCGCCACTGGATGGGGATCGCCTTCGAGCTGACCTCCGATGTCGAACTGCTACAGGAGATGCTCGACATCAGCTACCGCTCGATGGCCTCGTATGTCGACGAGACGCTGGCCGGTATCGGCGAGCAGATCGATCGAGAACGCGAGCAGCTGCTGCGCGGGGCGCATGCCGAGCGCCTGCAGATCGTCTCCCTGATCCTGGACGGGGCTCCGATCACCGCACGGCGCGCGAGCACGCGCCTGGGCTACGAGCTGGCCCGCCCGCACACCGCCTACATCGTTTGGAGCGACACGCCGCGACTGCGGCATGGGGAGCTCGAACGCACCGCCGGTGAGCTCGCTCGCGCGGCCGGCGCTCCCCGCCCGCTCACCGTTGAAGCGAGCGTCTCATCACTCTGGGCGTGGTTTTCCACGGACACCGGCTTCGACGCCGGCGCAGTGCGCAACGCCGTCCCCGCGGACACCGACGTCCGCGTCGCGCTCGGCTCCACTCTTCCGGGGATCGACGGCTTCCGCGCCAGCCACCACGACGCGATCGTCACCCAGCGCCTGATGCGCCGCATGTCCAGCACGGTGCGGTTCGCCAGCCACCCCGACGTGCGCCTCGTCGCGCTGGCCGCCCACGACGACGAGGACACCGCCGACTTCGTCGCCCGCACGATCGGCGACCTGGCGAGAGCCGCTCCCGAGTTGCGCGACACCCTGCGCACCTACATCCGCGAGCAGTTCAACACCACACGCACCGCCAAGGTGCTCTTCACCCATCGCAACACGATCCTGAACCGACTCGCCCTGGCGCAGAAGCTCCTGCCGGCCCCGCTCGCGGGTCGCGGGCTGGAAGTCGGTCTGGCGCTGGAGATCACTCACTGGCTCGGCGCCCGTACATGACCTCAACGGCCTAACCCCTTCGCCCGCCGGCGCGCAGGCTTCGCTTCCCCCCTTCCGCCTCGATCCGAGGGTCCCGGCGAAGCCGCCCGCCACGCTCGCCCCGGACGAGCAGCAGGAGCGCCCTGCGCCAGAAGATCCGCTTCGCGTGGTGGGGCGCCGAGGAGCATCACGCCTTAGGTGACCCAGAGCTTCCTGCTCGTCGTCGGCGAGAACATCGACACGACGCTCGGGGTGAGCCTGCTCGGGCGCCGTCAAGCGCCCGCCAGCTCGACTGACTCGATGCGGTGCGTAGGCACGACACCGGCGCCGTGAGGTCCCAAGATGCAGAGCTCGAATGCCGTCGCCCTCCCCCAATCGCATGAAGCGGGACGGCAACAGCTCGCCGGCCAAAGTGCCCCTAATGTGGGGGAATCTGGGCGCTTTGGTCAACGCAACGCTGTGGCCATCGTCGCGGGCGCCGATGAACTGCGGTTCGGAGTCGAGTGGTCGTCGTCGTCTCGAAGGTCGTCGGCAACGCCGTCCGGCGGTTGCGCCACGATCTCGCGGTGGGCGACGTCAAGTACCCGCCCTACGCGAGTCGGGAGGCAGTCTTGGCGAGAGTTCGCGCGGTGCGGAATAGATGCGGAATAACGTGCAGCGTCGCGGGACCTCCAGCACATAATCCCCTGTAAACGAGCAGTTTCTAGCGCGCGTCGGGGTAGCGCCTCGTAATGAAGGGGTCAGCGGTTCGAATCCGCTCTTCGGCTTTGGCGCAGAGACTAGAAAGGCCCGCTCAGGCGGGCCGTTCGTGAGCGTCTGGATCGTGCCGTCGTCGCCCGTCGCACGCCGACCGGTTGCCGGCTCGCGAGTGGGCGATTGCCGACGAGCAGCAGGCCGCGGTCCTGGCCGCTGCGCGCCGCCGACAGTCGCGACCGACGCTACGAGCCACGCAACCGGCGCATAGTCGATGACGCCCGGCGGCTTGCCGATCTTCCGCTGCAGGGATTCGGGCGGGATCATCACGCCCGCCGCCGGGTCACGCGCGCGCTCCCGGAGCCTCGCCGATGAGCACGCAGCGCGCTTCGCCGATGCGATCGACGAGCGCGTTCGTAATCGTCGGCGCGCCCGTGATCGGCAGGGCGGCCGAGAGCGTGGGGTTAGTGCCGGTGGCGCTCATACCGTCTATGTGGGCCGCCGGCGGCGGCGGCCTATGGCAACCGGCATGCCGAATCACATCGACGTCCTCGTCGTCAGCCTCGAGGAGGCCGAAGCGCAGATCGCGGAGTTCTGGGCCGACGGGCAGCTGCTCGGTCACACGCTGCCGCGGGAGGCAGGCGAGCTGGTGCTCGTCATCGAACCGCGCCGCGACGGCCGGCCGTGGGAGCTGGACCTCTACGAGCTGCGGCGCAGCCTGGATCGCGCCACCGCGCTGCTGCGGCTCGGCCGCTACTCGCCCGGGAGCGCCGGCACCTCGGCGTAGCGGACGATGGTCTGATGGCCCTCGGCGTCCTCGACGTCGATGACCGTCGAGCCGTCCTCCAGGCCCGTGACCATGACCCGCTGCGGGTGATAGACGAGGTGCTCGACGTCCTCCGGAAGGCCACCCGGCGTGTCCAGCCCGATCACGAACACGTCGTCCTTGTGATCGTAGGAGATGCCGGTCAGCAGCGCCCGCTCGGCGACGAACTGATCGCCGAGGTCGCACCCGACGACCTCGACCGTCGCCTCGACGGTTGGGAGGACCTTGGCCAGCGTGTCGAAGTACTGCCGCCAGGCCTCGCGAGAAATCTCTTGCGTCGTAGTGCTCATCACAACCCGGCTATAGGCCGCCCGCGCCCCCGTTCCAGGCGCGGCCGCAGGTTGCCCGGACGCGCCGCGGGCGTGCAACCCGGGACATGGATCAGGGTCTCGAGATGTACCTGCTGCACGGCGGCACGCCGCGCGATCCCCAAGCCCGCGGCGAGCTGCCTGTGCAGCTCCCGGACGCCGAAGCCACGAGCCGGACGATGTCGGCGTCGTCGAGATCCGCCATCGTGCTCCTCACATGTCAGGCCGCGGGCACGGAGCGGCAGGCCGCGAGCGCCTGCTCGATCGGCGTGTCGCCTGCGATGACCTCGAACGTCACGCCGGCGAGTGCCGGGTCGTGGACGCTGAACGCCAGTACCGCCGCGACGTCGTCGCGGCTGATGCTGCCGTCATCGACGTGCTCGGCCGCGCGGATGCGCCCCGTGCCGGGCTCGTCCGTGAGCCAGCCGGGGCGGACGATCGTGTGGCGGAGCCCGCTCGCGCGCAACTCCGCGTCGGCCTTGCCCTTGGCGCGTAGGTAGACGGCGAACGTGTCGTCGCCGGGGGCGTCGGGGTCGGCGCCGCGCGAGCTCAGCATCACATAGCGCTCGATGCCGTCGGACTTGGCGGCGGCGATCAGCTTCACCGCGCCGCCGTAGTCCATCGTCCACTTGCGCTCCGACCCGCTTCCCGAGCCGGCGCCCGCTGCGAAAACGGCGGCGTCGGCGCCCGCGATGACGCGGGCCAGCTCGTCCTCGCTCACCAGCTCGAGGTCGCAGACGACCGGTTGTCCGCCGACCGCTTCGACGTCCCCGGCGTGCGCCGGTTTGCGGATCAGCGAGCGCACCGTGTCGCCGCGGTCGTGCAGCCGGCGGGTCAGGCGCAGGGCCACCTTGCCGTGCCCACCGGCGATCACGACGTTCATGGCGCGGTTTCCCATTCCCGCCGGGGTAGGCCGACGTCCGCCCTCGACAAGCTGGTCGGGCGGGCTACTAGCGAGGGCATCGTCCTCGCCGCCGTCGACCCGCTCGCGTTTGATTCCGCGCCCGTCCGCTTCGCCGTTCGTGTCGCGGGACGGACGGGCGCGCACCTGACCATCGCGGCCGTCTTCGGCGACGACGGCGCCGCCACCACGCTCGCTGCCGGCCAGAACGGGGAGGACCTCGTCGATGATCCCGCCGTCGCGCTCGAGCGGGCGGTGAGGATCGCGCGCGGCGAGGGCGTCGAGCCCGAGCCGCTCGCGGTCGCGGCGACGAGCGCGCCGCGGGGGCTTGCGCTCGCGGCCACGGGGCTCGGTGCAGAACTCATGGTCGTCGGCTC
>JAXDHL010000541.1:0-11425 GCA_034664525.1 Solirubrobacteraceae bacterium | reverse complement strand
TCCACGCGGGGATTCCCCGCGAGGTGCCGTCGGAGACGGTCAACAAGGTCTGCGCATCCGGCATGCGCAGCGTCGCGCTCGCCGACACCGCGATCCGCGCCGGCGACCTCGAGCTGGCCGTCGGCGGTGGCATGGAGTCGATGTCGCGGGCGCCGTACCTGCTCCCGGGCGCCCGCACGGGCCTGCGCATGGGCGACGCCGAGATCGTCGACTCCATGGTCCACGACGGGCTGACCAACCCCTTCTCCGGCAAGCAGATGTACACCGAGGCGACCGAGGTCGGCGACGAGCTCGAGCTCACGCGGCCGGATCTCGACCGCTGGGCGCTGCGCTCGCACGAGCGCGCGGTCGAGGCGACCGACGACGGCCGGCTCCCCGAGGAGATCGTCGCCGTCACCGTCACGTCCAAGAAGGGCGACACCGAGGTCGAGGTCGACGAGGGCCCGCGCCGCGACACGACGCTGGAGCGGCTCGCCAAGCTGCCGGGCCTCGCCGGCAAGGAGGGCAGCCACACCGCCGGCAACTCGCCCGGCGTCAACGACGGGGCCGCCGCGCTGGTGCTCGCGGGCGACGACTGGGCGGCGGCGCACGGCCGCACCCCGCTGGCCACGATCATCGCCCACGCCCAGGTCGCCGACGACTTCCCCTATCTGGCCCGCACCCCGGCGGCGGCGACCGAGGCCGTGCTGCGCAAGGCGGGTCTGGATCTGGACGACATCGACCTCTTCGAGGTCAACGAGGCGTTCGCCTCCGTCGCGCTGAACACCGTGCGGGTGCTCGGCGTCGACGAGGGCAGGGTCAACGTCAACGGGGGCGCGATCGCCCTCGGCCACCCGGTGGGCGCCAGCGGCGCTCGCATCCTCGTCGCGCTGGTGCACGAGCTGCGCCGCCGCGGCGGCGGTCTCGGGGTGGCGGCGATCTGCTCGGGCGGCGGTCAGGGCGACGCGATGGTGGTGGAGGTGCCGGCCCCCTGACGGCCGGCAGGATCAAAGGAGGGCCGCAATGGCCACGCAGGACAAGAAGTCCAACGACGGCAGCGCCGCCGACGCGGCGGCCGACCGCATCCGCGAGCTCAACGAGCGCATCATCGATGCCTCGCGCAAGGCCGGCAGCCAGTACCTGGACACCTACGAGAAGACGCTGCAGACGATCGCCGACTACCAGCAGAAGGCCGCCGAGTCGTCGTCGGTGGACTGGGTCTCGACGATCATGAACGCACAGGCCGAATTCACCCGCCAGCTCGCGCAGGCGCAGGTGCAGGCCGGACGGGAGATGTTGAAGTAGCCGCACGGACATTTGTCCTGGCCGTCGGGCCGGGTGGGTAGAACTGTGACTATGCACGTCGCAGCGAACTGCCCGCCCACCCCGACCGCTTGGCCGTCGCCCGTGGTGGCCGACAGCCTGCTCGGCAGCTCTGTGGCCTGCTGGGCGGCCACCGCCGAGGCGGCGGGCTCCTACTGGGGCGGCGCGCTCGAGCGGCGGGCCACGCCGCTCGACGTCGCCGAGGACGCCCTGCGCTGGTGGGAGGTGATGACCGACCGCCGCCCACCGCGCTGGTCGTCGCCGAACGTGGTCGTCCGCGACTGGGGGCACGCCCGGCTGCGCGACCTCTCGCAGGGCTCGACCGACGACGTCGTCGGCACGTTGCTGCTGCCGCCCCAGGCCGGGCACGACTCCTGCATCGTCGACTTCTCCGACGGCCAAAGCCAGGTGCAGGTCATCCGCGCCGCCGGGCTCACCCGCGTGTGGTCGCTCGACTGGGTCGGGGCCACGGCGGCGACGCGCGACGCGAGCATCGACGACTACCTGCGCTCGGTCCGGGAGAGCGTCGAGGTCATCGGCGGCCCGGTCAACCTCGTCGGGGACTGCCAGGGCGGCTGGCTCGCGGCCATCTACGCCGCGCTGCACCCGGAGGACGTGCACACGCTCACGATCGCCGGCGCCCCGATCGACTTTCACGCCGACCGTGCCCTGATCCATGGCTACGTCGAGACCTGCGATCCCGCCGGCGACATGGCGTTCTACCGCCGGGTGGTGGCCGCCGCCGGCGGCGTGCTGCCGGGTCAGAGCATGCTGGGCGGGTTCATCGCCATGAAGCCCGAGAGCGAGGTCGAGCGCCAACTGCAACTGCTCGGCGCGCTCGACGACCCGGTGCACCTCGACCGCTATCGCGAGTTCGAGGACTGGTTCAAGCACACCCAGGCGATCCCGGGCGCCTTCTACCTCTGGATCGTCGAGCACCTCTTCCGCGACAACGCGCTGATCGCCGGCGAGCTCGACATCCACGGCCGCCGGGTCGACCTGGCGGCGATCGACTGCCCGCTGTACCTGCTGGCCGGGGAGACCGACCACATCACGCCGCCCGGCCAGGTCTTCGCGATGGCCGGCGCGGTGTCCACCGCGCCCGAGGAGATCGTGCAGCGGACCACGAGCGGCGGCCACCTCGGCCTGTTCATGGGCCGCGAGGCGCTGCGCGAGCACTGGCCGCCGCTGATGGCCGACGTCGCCGCCCGCTCGCGCGAGGCCTCCCGGCAGCTCGCCGAGCGTCGCGCACGCGCCGGCACGGCCCCGGCGCCGGGCGTGCCGCCGCTGCCCGCCCCGTAGGCCCGGCCGGTATCGGGTGCATCGACGCACCGGTCGACGGACGTGTCAGCAGCCGACATGTGCGCGTGTCACGACCGGGCGCCGGGTAGGCGACGGTCATGGAGGAGAAGGGAACGGCGGCGCCGGGCCAGGAGCTCCAGCGCCTATACGCGGACGCGGAGAAGCGCACGGCGAAGGCCGTGGAGGAGCTGGTCGCCGGCGAGAGCTTCGGCGAGCTGCTGGCGCGCGCCACCGGGAACGTCATGGCGGTCATCCGGATCGGCAATGACGTCGCGGACCTGGTCCTGCGCAACCTCGGGCTGGCCGGCCGCCGCGACATCGCCGCGCTCGGGCGCCAGCTCGCCCGCAATGAGGACAAGCTCGAGATGGTGCTCCAGGAGGTGGAGCGCCTGCGTGAGCTGCAGGCCGAGGAGGGCGCCACCAACGGCCGCGCCGCGACGGCGCCGGGCAAGGCCCCGCCGGCCGGCAAGCGGTCATGAACCCGCTGCAGCAGCTCGCGCGCGCCCCGGCCGCCGCGATCGAGTGGGCGAACCTGATCCTCACCCAGGAGGACGCCGTCATCGGCGCGACCCCGCGCGACGTCGTGTGGACGCACCGCAAGACCACGCTGTACCGCTACCGGAGCAACCAGCGACGCCATGCCGTCCCCGTGCTGCTCGTCTTCGCGCTGATCAATCGCCCCGCGATCTTCGATCTGCGAGCCGGCAACTCGTTCGTCGAGTTCCTGCTCGAGCAGGGGCACGACGTGTTCCTCGTCGACTGGGGCGAGCCCGACGACGCCGACGCCGACATGGGCCTGGACAGCTACGTCTGCGACGAGCTCCACTGGGCGATCCGCGAGACGTTGCGGGCGGCCGGCGCCGGCGAGGTGTCGCTGCTGGGCTGGTGCATCGGCGGCACGCTGTCAGCGATGTACGCGGCGCTGCACCCGGACGCGCCCGTGCGCAACCTCGTGCTGCTGACCACACCGGTCGACACCAGCGGCTCGCTCTACGCGCACTGGGTCGGGCGTGACTCGTTCGACGTCGACCAGGTCACCGACGTCTACGGGGCGGTGCCGGGCCAGGCGATCGACTGGGCGAACAAGATGATGAAGCCGGTCACGAACTACTGGACGACCTACAGCAAGCTCTGGCAGGACGTGCTGGCCGGCCGCTCGAACCGCGAGGCCTACCAGTCGATGGCCAAGTGGGTCGCCGACAATCCGCCGTTCCCGGCCCGCGCCTACCGCGAGTGGATCACCTGGATGTACAAGGAGAACCGGCTCGTCCGCGGGCGGATCCGGCTGCGCGGCGAGCGGGTGGACCTCGGGCGCATCGACCGCAGCCTGCTCGTCGTCACCGCCGGCGCGGACCACATCGCGCCGCGGCCCGGGACGCTGCCGCTGCTGGACCTGGTGGCGAGCGACGACGTCACGCACCTCGACCGCCCGGGCGGCCACATCGGCCTGATGGCCGGCTCGAAGGCGCGTGAGGAGATCTGGCCGGACATCGAGGAGTGGCTGAGGGACCGCTCCGCGTCATCGCAACAGAGGGAGGGCATGACATGACCGCCACGCAGAGCTCGTCCGAGCCGTCATCCGCACGGGGGAGCAAGCTCGACGGCCGGGTGGCGTTCGTCACCGGCGGCACGCGCGGCATCGGCGCCGCCATCTGCCGCAGCCTCGCGTCCCAGGGCGCGACGGTGGCCGCGGGCTACGGCCAGAACACCGAGAAGGCCGAGGCGTTCCTGCAGGAGCTGACCGGCGACGGCGGCGGAGGCAGCATCCATCAGGGCAACGTGGGCTCGGCCGACGACTGCAAGCGCACGATCAAGGAGGTCATCGACCAGCACGGCCGGTTGGACATCCTGGTCAACAACGCGGGCATCACGATCGACAAGACGATCGCCAAGATGGGGCCCGAGGACTGGTACAAGGTCATCGCGGTCAACCTCTCCGGCGCCTTCTTCATGTCGCAGGCGGCGCTCGGGCACATGGTCGACCGCGGCAGCGGGCGGATCGTGAACATCTCGTCGGTGATCGGCCAGCAGGGCAACGTCGGCCAGGCCAACTACTCGGCCTCGAAGTCGGGGCTGTTCGGGCTGACGCAGAGCACCGCGCGCGAGGCGGCGTTCGCGCTCAAGAAGGCCGGTCACGACGACCCGGACCGCGTCGGGCTGACCGTCAACTGCGTCGCGCCCGGGTTCATCGAGACCGACATGACCGCGGGGATGCCCGACAAGGCGATGGAGCGGACCAAGGCGATGATCCCGCTCGGGCGCCTGGGCCGCCCGGAGGAGGTCGGCCGCGTCGTGCACTTCCTGTGCGCGGACGCGAGCTCCTACATCACGGGCCAGGTCTGGGCCGTCAACGGCGGCATGGAGATGTGAGCCGGCGGGCGGCGCGGCCGCTGCCGCGCCGCCCGCGAGCTCCCGCTACTCGTACTGGAGCGCCTTCAGGACGTCGAGCCGCGCGGCCCGGCGGGCCGGGGCGATCGCCGCCAGGATGCCGGCGAAGATCGCCACGATCGTGAACACGACGAGCGAGCTCACCGGCAGCGAGAACGTCAGCCCCTGGTCGCTCAGCGCGCTCGAGATCAGCGCGGCCAGCGCGATCCCGAGCGGGAGCCCGAGCGCCGCGCCGATCAGCGCCGTGATCACGCTCTCGTGGCGGACCATCCGCCGCACCTGCCGCCGGCTCATGCCGACGGCGCGCAGCATGCCGATCTCGCGCGTGCGCTCGAACACGCTCAGCACCAGCGTGTTGACCATGCCGAACAGGCTGACCACGACGCTCAGCGCCAGCAGCACGTAGAGCAGGTTCAGCAGCGTGTTGACGCCCGCGACGCGGTCGTCGACCCAGGCGGTGCGGGTCTGCGCGTGGACGCCCGGGAACCCCTTGACCGCCTGCTCGAGCGCCCGCTGGCTGCCGCCGCGGACCAGCACGTACTGGTCGTTGGGGCGCGAGAACGCGCCGTCGAACGTCGCCTGCGAGATCACGATCCGGCCGAGCAGCGGGTCGATCTTCTCGACCGACGTGCGGACCTGCAGGCCGCCGACGGTCAGCTTCAGCGGCTTGCCGTTGGGCGTCGTCACCGTGAACGGCGATCCCACCTCGAGGCCGTGCTTGGACGCGTAGCCGGACTCGACGAGCGCCTGGCCCGGCGCGGGGATCGCCGGCCCGTCCTTGACGCGGATCTTCAGCACGGCGGTCGCGCCGGGGGGCACGCCGTCCACGGCCACCGCCTTGCCGAACGCCTTCGCCTGCTCGTGGCGGACCGGGTACACCGTCGCGCCTGGGATCTTCGCCGCGGCGGCGCCGACGGTCGACGGGATCGGGTCGAACCCGTTGGAGGCGGTGATCACGTGGTCGGCGCTGACCGCGCTCTCGAGCGCGGCGCGGTCGGATGAGCGCAGCCCCTGGCCGAGCGTCGCCACGAGCGTGACGAGCGCCAGCCCGATCATCAGCGCCGCCGCCGTGGTGGCGGTGCGCTGCGGGTTGCGCGTCGCGTTCTCGCCCGCCAGGCGCCCGGCCGCGCCGGCGCGCCGGGCCGGGGCGCCGACGACCCGCGCCAGTGGCCGCACGACGCGGTTGGCGATCATCCCGACGCCGATGAACGCGAGCAGCGTCCCGCCGCCGATCAGCGCCAGCGAGAGCCCGACCGACAGCGTCCCGAACGCGCCCACCCCGAGCAGCGCGACGGCGATCGTGAGCACGATGCCGGGCACGATCGGCCGGCGGGCGCCGAGCCGCGGGGGCAGCGTGGCGCCCTCCTGGAGCGCCGCGACCGGCGCGATGCTGGTCGCGCGGCGGGCCGGCGAGAGGCTCGCCAGCACGGTCACCACGATGCCGAGCGCCAGCGACACGATGATCGTGCGCGGCTTGAGCACCTCGTTGACCTTCGGCAGGTCGATCCCGAGCGCGACGAACAGCGCGCCCAGCCCCTTGGCCAGGAACCAGCCCATGACGAGGCCGATCAGCGAGGCGCCGATCCCGATCGCCAGCCCCTCGAGCAGCACCGAGCGGCGCAGCTGCTTGCGCGAGGCGCCGAGGGTGCGCAGCGTCGCCAGCTCGCGGATGCGTTGCGCGACGGTGATCGACAGCGTGTTGTAGATCACGAACGACCCGACGCCGAGCGCGATCACCGCGAACGCCAGCAGGAAGTACTGGATGAAGCTCGTGGCGTCCTTGATGTCCTTGGAGTCCGCCGCCGCCTGCTGGGCGCCGGTGCGCACGACGGCGTCCTTGGGGACCACCGGCCGCAGGTCCTGCACGAGCTGCTTCGGCGTCACGCTCGGGTCCGCCGCCGCGTAGATCGTGTCGAGCTGACCCTGCTTGCCGAGCAGGCGCTGGGCGGTCGGGACGTCGAAGACGCCGATCGTCGCCCCGCCGAGCGAGTTGACGTCGCCGTACTTGGCGATGCCGGTGATCGTGAACGGCCGGGCGTCGCCGCGCGCCGCGACGCCGATCGTGTCGCCGACCTTCAGGTGCTCGTTCTCGGCGGTGCCCTTGTCGACGACGACCTGCCGATCGGCGGCCGCCCAGTGCCCGGCGACGAGGTTGAGCGGGTTGAAGCGGGTCGCGGCCGGGGCGAACCCGAAGCCGAGCTTCGGCGCGTTCTGGTTGCCGATCTCCTTGCCGCCACGGCCGATCAGGCGGATCTGGTCCGCCATCCCGCTGCCGCCGATCGAGCCCGTGGCGTCGGCCACGCCGTCGACCCGCCGCACCTTGGCGACCAGGCGCTCGTCGATCGTCGCCGCCCCGGAGGCGGAGTCCTTGACCAGCGTCTGGCCGGTGATCACCGCGCTCGTCTTGGACGAGCCGGTGGTGAAGATGTCGTCGAACGCCTTCGAGATCGTGTCCGTCAGGATGTAGGTGCCGCACACCATCGCGACGCCGAGGACGACCGCCAGCGCGGTCAGCACGGCCCGGCCGCGGCGCAGCCAGAGGCCCTTCAGTGCGACGCGCCTCATGCCGCACGCAGCTCTTCCATCGTCCGGATGACCGTGCTCGCGTCGCAGGCGCGCAGGTCGCGGACGATGACGCCGTCGGCCAGGAACAGGACGCGGTCGGCGATCGCCGCCGCGTGCGGGTCGTGGGTGACCATGACGGTGGTCTGGCCGAAGCCGTCGACCGCGTCGCGCAGCAGCGCGAGGATCTCGGCCGACGTGGCCGAGTCCAGGTTGCCGGTCGGCTCGTCGGCGAACACCACCGTCGGCCGGCTCATCAGCGCGCGTGCCACGGCGACGCGCTGCTGCTGGCCGCCCGACAGCTCGCTCGGCCGGTGGGTCAGGCGGTCGGTGAGGCCGATCTTCGCGGTCAGCTCGTCGAACCAGGCGCGGTCGACGTCGCGGCCGGCGATGTCGAGCGGCAGCAGGATGTTCTCCCGCGCGGTCAGCATCGGGAGCAGGTTGAAGAACTGGAAGACGAAGCCGATGTGCTCGCGGCGCAGCGCGGTCAGCCCCGCGTCGTCGAGGCCGGTCACCTCGACGCCGGCGATCGTCACCGTGCCGCCGTCCGGGCGGTCGAGGCCGGCGAGCAGGTGCATGAGCGTCGACTTGCCGGAGCCGGACGGGCCCATGACGGCCGTCAGCCGGCCGGGCTGGACGTCGAGATCGACGCCGCG
Source organism: Solirubrobacteraceae bacterium (assembly GCA_034664525.1). Taxonomy (GTDB): domain Bacteria; phylum Actinomycetota; class Thermoleophilia; order Solirubrobacterales; family Solirubrobacteraceae; genus DATLGB01. Next base: position 3,215 of record JAXDHL010000541.1, on the reverse strand, counting down.
CAGCGCGTGGACGGCGGTCTCGCCTTCGCCATAGACGCGGTCGAGCCCGCGAGCCTGGACGACGCCGGGCACGTCTTCGCCGGCGGGCCGGAGCACGGGAGTGGGAATCGGGGAGGGCATGGGCGCCATGCTCTCACCGGCCGCCGGGGGTCGCCATGCGGATTGACCCTTAAGGGTCCGGGCGGGATAGCCTTGGCCCTCGGAGAGAGAGGAGCCTGATGACGACCCAGTCCGTGTCCTCCTACCAGGAGGCCGTCGCCAACCACGAGTGGCACGTCCCCGAGCGTTACAACATCGCCGCCGACGTCTGCGACAAGCACCCGCGCGACAAGCTGGCGATGGTCCACGAGCACTTCGACGGCCGCGTGCGCGAGGTGCTCTGGGGCGAACTGCAGGACCTGGCCGGACAGGCCGCCAACGTGCTGCGCGACAACGGGATCGAGCGCGGCGACCGGGTCGCGGTGGTGCTCCCGCCGACGCCCGAGACGGCGGCTGTCTTCTTCGGCGTGTGGAAGAACGCGGCGCTGCTGCTGTCGATGTCCGTCCTCTACGGCGACGACGGGATCCGGCACCGCCTCAACGACTCGGGCGCCAAGCTGCTCGTGACCGACCGCGCGAACGCGGGCCGGTTCGAGCACGACAACATGCTCGTGCTCGACGACGGGCTGCTCGACGGGGCGCCGACCGAGTTCGAGACCGCGGACACCTCCTCCGAGGACCCGGCCCAGCTCTACTACACGTCGGGCACGACGGGGTTGGCCAAGGGCATCGTGCACGCGCATCGCTACGTGCTCGCCCACGAGGAGTTCGTCTACTGCCACGAGGTGCAGCCGGGCGAGCGCTTCCACGGGATGGGCGAGTGGGCGTGGGCGGCCGGCATCTCCCCACTGCTCGGTCCGTGGCGCTACGGCGCCGTCCAGTGCGTCTACCAGCGCGAGGGCGGCTTCGACCCGCACAAGCAGCTGGACTTCCTGTCGCGCAACAAGGTCAGCAACGTGTTCACGACGCCGACGGCGATGCGCTCGATGATGAGCATCCCGGATGCCGGCACGCGCTACCCGTGCGAGTTCCGGCGCGTGTGCTCGGCGGGCGAGCCGCTGAACCCGGAGGCGATCAGGTGGTTCCGTGAGCAGTACGGGCTCACGGTGCTCGACTACTACGGGCTCACCGAGTCCTATCCGCTCGTCGCCAACTACCCGTGGATGGAGGTCCGCGAGGGGTCGATGGGGCGCGTGATGCCCGGCTGGGACGTGCAGATCCTCGACGAGGACGAGAAGCCGGTCGCGCAGGGCGAGCGCGGCGAGATCTGCCTGCGGGCGCGCTCGAACCCGCACTATCCGCTCGGCTACTGGAACAACGACGAGGCGTCGAAGGAGACCTTCGGCGGCGACTGGTTCCACACCAAGGACGCTGCCTCGATGGATGAGGACGGCTACGTCTGGTACGAGGGCCGCGCCGACGACGTGATCATCGCGGCGGGCTACCGGATCGGGCCGTTCGAGGTCGAGTCGGCGTGCCTCGAGCACCCGGCGGTCGCGGAGGCCGCGGCGGTCGCCTCGCCCGACGAGCGCCGCGGGTCGGTGGTCAAGGCGTTCATCGTGCTCACCGGCGACGCGACGCCGTCGGAGGAGCTCGCGAAGCAGATCAAGGACCACGTGCGCGACCACCTGTCCGCCTACGCCTACCCGCGACTGATCGAGTTCGTCGGCGAGCTGCCCAAGACCCTGACGGGCAAGATCCGGCGCATCGAGCTGCGCCAGGCCGAGCTGGAGCGGGCCAAGAAGGACGCGCCGCCCGCCGGCAAGGAGGTCGAGGTCTAGCCCGGCTTGGTCGCCGTGATGACCAGGTAGGGCGGCTGGACGACGAACCCGCCGTTGCTCGCCGTGCCGTGCGCGCGCACGGCGGCGAGCATGTCCGCGGCCGCCGCCGCCCAGCGCTCCTCGCCCATGGCGCGGCGGGCGGCCGCGACCGGCGGCGGCGCCTCCGAGTACCAGGTCAGCCAGGCCTGCGGGCTGTCGAAGGTCCATGCCATCGCCTGGGGCACGGCGACGATGCCGGTCGCGCCCGCCGCCTCCAGGAACGCCTGCGCGCGCGCCGCGTCGCCCCACTGGTCCGACACCGAGGCCGGCGCGGCGGGGAAGTGCCTGCGGGCGATCTGGTTGAGCGCGCCCTGGACGTCGTCCATCACCCAGGCGGTGAGGCCGACCGTGCCGCCCGGCTTCGTGACGCGCAGCAGCTCGGCGGCGGTGCGTTCGGCGTCCGGCGCGAAGATCGCGCCGAAGACGGACACGCTGCGGTCGAACTCGGCGTCGCCGAACGGGAGGTCCATCGCGTCCGCCTCCTGCCAGTCGATCGGCAGCCCCTCGGTGCGGTGCCGCCCGGCGTCGATCATCGCGCGGGCGATGTCGGTGGCGACCACGCGGGCACCGGCGCGGGCGGCGACGATCGAGGCGTTGCCCGTTCCCGCTGCGACGTCGAGCACGCGGTCGCCGGCGGTGACGCCGACGGCTTCCACCAGCCGGTCGGCGGCGGGCTGCAGCCGGTCGGCGACGCGGGCGTAGTCGCCGCCCGACCACAGCGCGCTGGTGCGCGCGCGGCGGTCGTCATCCACGGGGCGCCGCCTCGCGTGCCCGCGCCCGCTCCTCGCTGCGCATCTCGGACAGGATTCGCTCGAGGCGCGGCTCGCGCTCCTGGTCGACGTAGGCCATCGCGGCGCCGACGGCGGGGTGGGTCGCAGCGATCAGGCGGTGCATCTCGTGCGCGACCGCCCGATACGTCGGGTGGCCTTCGCGGCCCGAGCGCAGCTCGACCAGGTGCATCGCCTCGCGGGCGTTGAGGTCGAGCACGTAGCGGATGCGGTAGCCGAGGCAGAGCGCGTACGGGGCCGCCTCCGCCTGGCCGTCCTCGACGAGACGCTGGTACTCGGCGGCGCTGGTGTCCAGTGCCTGTCGGTAGGCGGTGCCGAGACCGGCGGCGGCAACCTCGTCGGGCACGCCGGCGCCGAGGTCCGGCGACAGCGCCTGCCATTGCACGGTCAGCATCCGGTGGCGCTGCAGGTCGCGGAAGGCGCCGTAGTCGGAGACGATCTCGAAGCGGTAGCGCAGCGCCTCGAAGCCGCGGCCGGGACGGTGGCGGCGGTTGCGGCGGTCGCCGACCAGGTCGCCGATCGCCTCGGCGCGCTCGGCGCCGCTGAGCTTCCCGACCGCCTCCCGGAT
>JAXDHL010000540.1:0-9719 GCA_034664525.1 Solirubrobacteraceae bacterium | reverse complement strand
GATGTCCGTCACGGGGTGGCGGCGGCCTCCTCGGCGCGCTCGGTCGCCGTCGGCTCGTGCGCGGGGATCATCGGGCCCTCGCCGGCCGGGTCGAGCACGTCGGACTCGAACCACGTGTAGCGGCCCGAGAGCACCTTCTGCGCCGCGCCGTACTGGTCGTCGTCGTCGTTGGCCCACAGCTCGGTGAACAGGCGATCGGCGCGGCGCCGGGCCTGCGCGCAGAACAGGTCGGCCAGCTCGAAGGCCTCGTCGCGGCGGTCGGGCTGCTCGCGTCCGATCGTGTCCGCGTAGACGCAGGCACAGGCGATCGCGTACAGCTCGGCGCCGATGTCGACGATCCGGCCCAGCAGGTGGCCCTTCTGCTCCAGGCGCGCCTGGTAGCGGCCCATCGCATAGAACGTCGAACGTGCGAGCTTGCGCGAGTGGCGCTCGACGTAGCGGAGGTGCTTGGCCAACGGCCCGAACTCGCCGTACGTGCCCGGCTTCTGGCCCTCGCCCGTGATCAGCTGCGGGAACCACTTGGCGTAGAACGCGCCCGCCTTGGCGCCGGCCTTCGCCCTGTCGGCCAGGCCGGAGTCTCCGAGCAGCACGTCGCCGGCGACCTGCAGGTGCTGGTCGACCGCCTCGCGGGCGATCAGCAGGTGCATGATCTCCGTCGAGCCCTCGAAGATGCGGTTGATCCGCATGTCGCGCAGCATCTGCTCGGCGGGGACCGGCTTCTCGCCGCGCCGGGCCAGCGACGCCGCGGTCTCGTACGCGCGCCCGCCGCGGACCTGGACCATGTCGTCGACCGCCTGCCAGCCGAGCTCCGACCCGTACAGCTTGGCCAGCGCGGCCTCGATGCGGATGTCGTTGCGCTTGTCGTCGGCGAGGCGGCTGGAGAGGTCGAGCATCGCCTCGAGCCCGAACGCCGTGCCCGCGATCGACGCCAGCTTCTGCGCGACGGGATCGTGCTTGCCGATCGGCTGCCCCCACTGCTTGCGCTCGCCCGACCACTCGCGCGCGATCTTCAGCGACAGCTTGGTCAGCGCCAGGCAGATCGCCGGCAGCGACAGGCGGCCCGTGTTGAGCGTGGTGAGCGCGATCCGCAGGCCCTTGCCCTCGCCGCCGATCACGTCCTCCTTGGGCACGAAGACGTCCTGGAAGCGCGTGACGGAGTTCTCGATGCCCCGCAGGCCCATGAACTCGTTGCGGTGCTCGACCGTGACGCCCTCGCGGTCCTGCGGGCAGATGAAGGCGGTGATGCCGCCCTTGTGGCCCTCGGACTTCGGGACGATCGCCATGATCACGACGACGTCGGCGATCGCGCCGTTGGTCGCCCACAGCTTGGTCCCGGTGATGCGGTAGCCCGTCCCGTCCTCGGTCGGGATCGCGGCGCAGCTCATCCGCGCCGGGTCGGAGCCGACGTCGGGCTCGGTGAGCAGGAACGCCGAGATGTGGTCCCTGGCCAGCTTCGGCAGCCACTCGCGCTTCTGCGCCTCGGAGCCGAAGCCGCGCAGCGGCTCGGGCAGGCCGATCGACTGGTGGGCGGACAGCAGCGTCGAGATCGACGAGTGCCACGTGCCCGCCATCGCGAGCGCCTTGTTGTAGTAGACCTGCGAGAGGCCGAGGCCGCCGTACTCCTCCGGGATCTTCATCCCCAGCGCGCCGAGCTGCTTGAGCCCGTCGAGGACGTCGCCGGGGATCTTGGCGTCGGTCTCGATCTGCTGCGGGTCCACCCGCTCGGTCAGGAACGCGCGCAGGCGCCCGAGGAACGCCTCGCCCTTCTCGACCGCGCCCGGGTCCGGGGCGGGCTGGGGGTGGATCAGATCGAGCCGGAAGTCGCCGAGGAAGAGCTCCTTGCCGAACGACGGCTGTTCCCAGGAGGTCTCCCGGCTGTCCTCCGCGACCTGCTTTGACTGTTCATAGGAGGGATTCGAGGCCATGGGAACGTCTGTACCCATCAACCTCCGTCCAGATTCGACGCAGAGTGCCGGCCATGGCCTCGACACCTCCTCACCGGTCTGCCCTGATCCCCCTGTCCGAGTGGGCGCCGAACCGGTGTGCGGCGCCCACGCCCGTGGGTAGCCTCGCTGAGTGAGCGAGGGTTCGGGCCACGTGGGAGAGATGGACCTCCGCATCGCGGAGATGGACTGGGCGGCAACGCCGCTCGGGCCCCGCGACACGTGGTCGCCGGCGCTCGAGACCGCGGTCGGCATCTGCGTCAACTCCCGCTTCCCGATGCTCGTGCTGTGGGGGCCCGAGGAGGTGATGATCTACAACGACGGCTACCGCCCGATGCTGCAGCGCAAGCACCCGGCGGCGCTCGGCGGCCCGGGCGCGATCGCCTGGGCCGAGGTGTGGGACGTGATCGGCCAGATGACCGCCGGCGTGCGCGCCGGGGGCGCCGCGACCTGGTCGGAGGACATGCAGCTGTTCCTCGAGCGCGACGGCTTCGCGCAGGAGTGCTTCTTCACGTTCTCGATGTCGCCGATCCCCGAGGACGGCGTGATCGCCGGCATCCTGACCACGATCTTCGAGACCACCGACCGCGTGCTGTCCGAGCGCCGGCTCGGGCTCGTGCGGGCGCTCGCCAGCGCCGGCTCCGACGCGCGCACGGAGGATGCGCTGTTCGGCGCCATCGCGCGCGCGCTGCGGGCGGCGCCGGACGACATCCCATTCGCCCACCTCTACCTGTTCGACCGCGAGGATGGCGCGGCGCGTCTGGCGCTGTCGGCCGGCGGCCCGGCCGGCGAGCTCGACGGCGCGCCCGAGGCGATCCGGCGCGCCGCCCGCAGCCGCTCGCCGGTCGAGCTCCCGATCCCCTCATCCGCTCTCGCGCTGCCCGTGCGCGCCCGCGGCGCGACCGACGTCCTCGGCGTGCTGATCGCCGGATTGAATCGCCACCGGCCGTTCGACCGCGACTACCGCGACTTCCTGGACCTCGTGACCAGCACGATCGCCAGCGGCATCGCCGACGCCCGGGCGTTCGAGGACGAGCGCGCGCGGGCCGATGCGCTGGAGGCGCTCTCGGAGGCCAAGACGGCGTTCTTCAACAACGTCTCGCACGAGTTCCGGACGCCGCTGACGCTGCTGCTCGGGCCGATCGAGGACGCGCTCGGCGACGCCGCCGAGCCGCTGACGGCGGCCCATCGCGAGCGGCTGGAGACCGCGCGCCGCAACGCGCTGCGGATGCGCCGGCTCGTCAACTCGCTGCTGGACTTCTCGCGCAGCGGCGAGGGCGGCCGCGAGGCCGACTGGCAGGTGGTCGACCTCGGGAGCCTGACCGCGCAGCTGGCGAGCACGTTCGACTCCGCGATGCGCAGCGCCGGCCTCACGCTGCGGGTCGAGTGCGCGGAGCTGCCGCAGCCCGCCGTCGTCGACCCCGAGGCCTGGGAGCGGCTGGTCCTCAACCTCGTGTCGAACGCGCTCAAGCACACGTGGGACGGGGAGGTCACGGTCCAGCAGACCGACGAGGACGGCGAGATCGTGCTGCGCGTGACCGACACCGGGACCGGCATCGCCGCCGAGGAGCTGCCGCAGCTGTTCGAGCGCTTCCACCGCGTCGAGGGCTCGCACGGCCGCAGCCACGAGGGGACGGGGATCGGACTGGCGATCGTCGCCGAGGTGGCCGCGCAGCACGAGGGCACCGCCGCCGTCGACTCCGACGTCGGCCGCGGATCGGTCTTCACGGTCCGCATCCCCTACGGCCACCACCGCGTCGATGCCACCCGGCTCGCCCATCCGGTCGACGCGGCGCCGGTGCTGGCGGGCGAGTACGTCGCCGACACGATCGTCTGGGAGGCCGGCGACCTGGTCGAGCCGGCCCCGCTGATGCCGGGCAACGGCGGCGCGGCCGGCCCGGACGCGCGGCGGCCGCGCGTGCTGGTGGCCGACGACAATGCGGACATGCGCGCCTACCTGGTGCGGCTGCTGGCGCAGGAGTTCGCGGTCGAGGCCGTGGCGGACGGCACGGCCGCGCTCGAGCGCGCGCTCACCGACCCGCCCGACCTCCTGCTCACCGACGTGATGATGCCCGGCCTGGGCGGCGTCGGCCTGCTGACCCGGCTGCGCGCCGAGCCGAGCACCGAGCGGCTGCCGATCATCCTGCTCAGCGCCCGCGCGGGCCAGGAGGCCTCCGTCGACGCGCTCGCCGCCGGCGCGGACGACTACCTGGTCAAGCCGTTCTCGGCGCTCGAGCTCACGGCGCGCGTGCGCGCGAACCTGGAGATGGGGGCGCTGCGCGAGCGCGCGACGGCGCACCAGACGGCGCTCTACGAGCGCGAGCACGCGCTGGTGGAGGAGCTCCAGCGCGCGCTGCTGCCCGACCGGCTCCCGGATCTGCCGGACGTCGAGGTGGCCGGCTGCTACCTGCCGGCGTCGCCCGACGACGCCGTCGGCGGCGACTGGTTCGACGTGGTGCGGCTCCCGGACGAGCGGGTGATGGTGGTCGTCGGCGACGTCGTCGGCCACGGGCTGCGGGCGGCGTCGACGATGTCGCACCTGCGCACGGCGACGCGCGCGTACGCGAGCGAGGGCCACGACGCCGCCGGGGTGATCGACCGCGTGTCGTCGCTGGTGGAGCGGACCGGGGTCGGCCTCGGGTCGACGATGCTGCTCGCCTGCCTGGACACCCTGACCGGCGAGGTGCGCTACGCCTCCGCCGGCCATCTGCCCGGACTTGTCGCCCGTCGGGGCGGCCAGGCCCGCTGGCTCGAGCACGCCCTCGCACCGCCGCTGGGGCTGGCCAGCGCGCACGCCGCCCGCGCGGTCGACGACCGGCTGGACGACGGCGAGGCGCTCGTGCTCTTCACGGACGGGCTCGTCGAGCGGCGCGACAGCGAGCTGCCCGACCGCCTCGAGGAGCTGGCCCGGGCGGCCGCCGGCGACGGCTCGCCGGAGGCGCTGCTGAACCGGCTGGTGGCGGCGATGGACGTCGCCGAGAAGCGCGGCGACGACGTCGCGCTGGTCGCGGTCGAGCGCGTCCCGGCCCGCGCCACGGTCGAGCTCGAGCTCGGCGGCCGCGGCGACGATCTGACCGCCGCGCGCGGGCGCCTGCGGGGGTGGCTCGCCGAGGCCGGCGCCGGTCCGGACGTGAGCGACGAGGTCGTGCTCGCCGTCGGCGAGGCGCTGATCAACGCGGTCGAGCACGGGATCGGCGACGGCGAGGGGCGGATCTGGCTGCGCGGCACCGCCTACGCGGATCGCCTGCGGATCGTCGTGCGCGACAGCGGCCGCTGGCGGCGCCAGGGACCGGCACGCGCGCGCGGGCACGGATTGCGCATCATGCGTGCGCTGATGGACGAGGTCACGCTGGATATGCATGCCGATGGCACCCGCATCGAGCTGCAGCGGCGGACGGTGCCCGCTTGACCGAGGACGGGCTCGTCGTCGAACTGGTGGGCGCCGTCACCGTCGCGCGCGTCCAGGGTGAGCTCGACGCCGCGCGCGCGGAGGCGCTGCGCGCCCCGCTGGACGCGGCGCCGGGTCCGCACGTCGTGGCGCTCCTGATCGACCTCTCCGGGATCGACTACCTGGACTCCGGCGGCGTGCACCTGCTGCTCGACCTGCACCGCGACCTGTCCCGGCGCGGCTTCGCGCTGCACCTGGTGCGCCCGCAGCGCCGGACCCCGTCGCTGGTGCTCGACGTCACCGACGTCGGCGAGGTGATCGAGATCCATCCCGACCGCGAGACGGCGCTCGCGGTCATGGATCCGTCCGAGGCCTCCTGAACCCGTAGCGGACGAGCAGCTGCGGCGGCTTGCGGAAGACCGCCCCGGCCGGCGCGGCCGGAGCGGCCAGCTCGAGCGGTTCGAGCCGATCCAACAGCGCGCCGAGCGCGGTGTGCGCCTCCAGCCGGGCCAGGTGCATCCCGAGGCAGACGTGCGGGCCGGCGGCGAAGGCGATGTGGCGCCGGGCGTCCGCCCGGCCGGGGACGAAGCGCTCGGGATCGGCGAACGCCGCCGGGTCGCGGTTGGCGGCGGTGATCGAGACGATCACGAGCTGGCCGCGGGCGATCCGCGCACCGCCCAGCTCGGCGTCGCGCGTCGCGTAGCGGTCCACGCGCGCGGCGGCGGGCTCGAGCCGCAGCGACTCCTCCACCGCCGCCGGCAGCAGCCCGCGGTCGGCACGCACGGCGGCCAGCGCCGCCGGATGCTCGAGCAGGTGCACGACGGCGTTGGCCAGCATGCCGTCCGTCGTGTCGATGCCGCCGAACAGCAGCACGGCGGCGTTCGCGACCACCTCCTCTCGCGACAGGTCGCCGCGGGCGCCGAGCTCCGGCCCGATCGCGCCGGCGAGCGCCGCGAACGCCGCGGCCCCGGCGGGGTCGACCGGGCGGTCGGCGGACGCCTCGTCGACGGCGGCGACGATCGCCTCGTACCAGCCCAGCACGTGGGCGACCGGCGCCGCGATCCCGAGCGCCTCCCCCATCACCGCGGCGGCGAGCGGACCGGTGAAGGACCGCCGCAGGTCGGTCTCGCCGGCCGCCGGCAGCGCGTCGAGCAGCCGCGCCGTCTCGGCCGCGACGAATGGCCCGAGCCGGTCGCGCACGGCCTTCAGGCGGAACGCGGCCGCGAACGGAGCGCGGTGCCGCGCGTGCTCGGGGCCGTCGGTGGAGAGCAGGCTCGGCCCGACCACGCGGGCGGTCGAGAAGCGCGGGTCGTCGACCGTGAACGTCGCCGGGTCGCGCAGCACCGCGAGCGCATGCCGCCGGCTCCGGACCACCCAGCCGCCCAGGTCACCGGCCCAGGCGACCGGCGCCATCAGCTCGCCGGCGCGTCCGCCGGCTCGACCGCCACCCGCGGCAGCACGCGATCCAGCCAGCGCGGCAGGCGCCAGTTGGCGTCGCCGAGCAGGTGCATCACCGCGGGCACCAGCACGGTGCGCAGGATGAACGCGTCCAGCAGCACGGCCGACGCGAGGCCGATGCCGAACTCGGCGATCACCCGCTGCCCGCTGAGCAGGAAGGACAAGAAGACGCAGACCATGATCGTGGCCGCGGCGGTGATGACGCGTCCCGTGGCGGCCTGCCCGACCCTGACCGCCCGCGCGTTCTCGTGCGAGACCTGCCACTCCTCGTGCATCCGGCTGACCAGGAAGACCTGGTAGTCCATCGAGAGGCCGAACAGGATCGCCAGCATCATCACGGGCAGGAACGCCTCGATCGGTCCCTGCCCCACCCCGAGCGGACCGGCGGCGAAGCCGTGCTGGAAGACGGCGGTCACCACGCCGAACGCGGCCCCCGCGGCGAGCAGGTTCATCACGGCGGCAACGGCGGGGACCAGCAGGCTGCGGAACGCGAGCAGCAGCAGCAGGCAGCCGAGCGCGACGATCACCGCGATGAACAGCGGCAGCTTGGCGGTCAGCACGCTGGCGAAGTCGTCGAAGATCGCGGTCAGGCCGCCGACGTAGACCGTCATGTCCGTGCCGCCGACCGCCGCGGGGATGATGTCGCCGCGCAGGCGCTCGATCAGCTTCGAGGTCGCCGCGTCCTGCGGCGCCGTCTTCGGGGTCACGTTGATGATCGCCACGTCGCCCTTCGGCCCCGGGATCGGCGGCGTCACCGCGGCCACGCCCGGCTGATGCGCCAGCGTGTCCGACAGCTTGGCCAGCCGGGTGAGATCGGCCTTGCCGGCCGGGGTCTTCGCGACGACCTGCAACGGGCCGTTGAAGCCGGGGCCGAAGCCGGTGGCGAGCAGGTCGTAGGCCTTGCGGGTCGTCGCCGACGCCGGATCCTGGCCGGCATCGGAGGAGCCGAGACGCAGCCCGAGCACCGGGATCGCCAGCGCCAGCATGACGACGAGGCCCGCCAGCGCGAGCGGCACCGGGTGGCGCTGCACGAACGCCGCCCAGCGCGGCCAGAAGCCCTCGGCCTTCGGGTCATACGGGCCCTGCTCGGCCAGCCGGCGGCGCTCCTTCCTGCTGAGCACCTTCATGCCGAAGAAGCCCAGCAGCGCCGGCACCAGCGTGACGGCGGCCAGGACGGTAACGAGCACGGTGATGGTCGCCGCGATCGCGACGCCGTTGGGGAAGCTCACGCCGAGCACGAGCAGCCCGAGCAGGGCGACGCACACGGTCCCGCCGGCAAACAGGACGGCGCGGCCCGACGTGTTCAGGGCGCGCTCGACCGCCTGCTCGGGGGTGCGCCCGGCCTTGATCGCATTGCGGTGACGGGTGACGACGAACAGGGCGTAGTCGATCCCGACGCCGAGGCCGATCAGCGACGCCAGTTGCGGCGAGAACGTGGCGATCGCGATCGCGTGCGCGAGCAGGTTCGTGACCGCCAGCGCGGTGCCGATCGCGAACACCGCCGTGATCAGCGGCAGGAACATCGCCAGCAGCGAGCCGAACGCGATGAACAGCACGACCGCCGCGGCGAAGAAGCCGAGCGCCTCGCCGGCATTGCCCTGCTGCTGGGTGGCGAACTGGATGCCCTGGCCGCCCAGCTCGACCTGCAGCCCCGGCCGGCGCGCGCCCTCGCCGACCTTGACCAGCTTCTTGTAGGTGCCGACGCCGACGTCGGCGGCCTCCTTGTCGAAGCGCACCGTCGCGTAGGCGATCTTCCCGCCGGGCGCGATCTGGCGGCGGCCCTGGGCGCCGTACGGGCTGTCGACGCCGGCCACGTCCTTGAGTGACGAGACCTGCTTCAGCGTCTGCTCCATGTGCGAGCGCACGGCGGGATCGGTGACGCTGCCGGTCTTGGCGCGCCAGACGATCGTGTCGCTGTCGCCCGACTGCCCCTTGAACGAGCTCTGCAGCAGCTGGAGCGCGCGCGTGGACTCGGTGCCGGGCAGCTTGAACGAGTCGGCGTAGCCGCTCCCGGCGGCCCCGCTGATGACGTTGAAGGCGATCAGGGCGGCGAGCCAGAGGCCGAGGACGATGCGACGGTGGCTGAAGCACCAGCGGGCAAGAACGGTCATGCGGGGTGCCACGGTAGTTGCAGTCGCAAGCTGCGCCCCCGGCTACGGTGCCCCGCTTCGACCATGCGCCGCGCGGTCTGCCTGTCCCTGCTCTTCGCCCTGCTGCTCGGGGTCGCCTCCGCCTGGCCGCAGAGCGAGTCCAACCTGCGCGGGCGGATCGGCTCGGCCAAGGGCCGTGAGCAGTCGCTGGCCGGCGCGATCGCCCGGCTCGGCAAGCTCGAGCGCGCGGCGCAGCGCGACATCACCGTGCTGGAGGCCCGCGTCGCCGACGCGCAGGCGCAGCTGGCGGCTGCCGAGGCCCGTGCCCGCGCCACCGCGCTGCGCCTCCAGGCCGCCCAAGCGCGGGTCCTGCGGCTCGAGAAGCGGCTTGCCGAGGTCCGTAGCAAGCTGTCCCAGCTGCTCGTCAGCCGCTACGAGAACGGCGAGCCGGACCTCATCGGCGTGGTGCTGAACGCGCACGGCTTCAAGGACCTGCTCGAGACCGTCAGCTTCGTGCACCGCGTCCAGCGGGCGGACACGCACCTGCTCGACATCGTCCGCCAGGCGCGGATCGCCGCCCGCCGGCAGCGAGCGGTCCTGACCGTCCTGACGCACCGGCAACGTGACCAAGCCGATGCCGTGCGGCGACGCAAGGACGCGCTGGCCGGCGTGCTGGCTGGGCTGCAGTCGCGCCGCGTCGCGCTCTCGCGAGCGCGCGCGGCACGCCAGGCCGCGCTGACCCGCACGCGCGCGGGGCGGCGCGCCGCCGAGCGCGAGCTGTCCAAGCTGCTCGCCGAGCGCGCCCGCGCGGCGATCTCGTCCGCCGGGCCGGGCGGCCCG
>JAXDHL010000539.1:0-3727 GCA_034664525.1 Solirubrobacteraceae bacterium | reverse complement strand
TGTCGTAGGCCTCGATCGTGGACGGCAGCTCGCCGGTCAGCATGGACGCCCGCGACGGCACGCACAGCGGTGAGTTGCAGTAGGCGCGGTCGAAGACGACGCCCTGCCCCGCGAGCGCGTCGAGGTTCGGCGCCCGGACCACCGGGTTGCCGTAGGCGCCCAGCGCGGAGGCGGCGAGCTGGTCGGCCTGGATGACCAGGACGTTGGGCTGCACGGTCGTGCTCACGCCCGCCCCACGGGACCGGCCAGAACGCCGCCGACCCGGTCGGCCGCGGCCTTGCACAGCGCGCCCAGGCCCGGCAGGCACTCGGTGCCGAGCCGGTAGGCGGGCCCGCTCACGCAGAGCGCGCCGCGACAGCTCCCGTCGGCGTCGAGGATCGGCGCCGCCACGCCGTGCAGGCCCTCCTCGTAATCGCCGGCCGCCACGGCCCAGCCCCGCTCGCGCACGGTCCCGAGCTCGCGGCCGAGCGCCCTGCGGTCGGCGACGGTGGCGGAGGTGCGGCGGTCCAGGCGGCCGGGTGGGAGCTGTCCAGCGCCGAAGGCGAGCAGGACCTTGCCGTCCGACGTGCAGTGCAGCGGCGCACGGTGTCCCGTCCACGCCTGGGAGCCGACCAGGAAGCGCCCCCGGCTCTGGGCGATGGTCACCGCCTGGTGGCCTTCGGCGACGGAGAGCGTCACGGTCTCCCCCGTCGCCGCCGCGAGCTCGTCCATCGCCGGGGCCGCGACGTCGGGCAGCGCGCGGCTCCCGGCCGCGAGGCGGCCAAGCCGGGCCATGGCGGGCCCCAGGCGGAGCAGCTCGCCGTCCGTGCGGCGTTCGAGCAGGCCGCCGTCCACCAGCGTGCCGATGAGGCGCGACGCGGTGCTCTTGTGGACGCCGAGCATGCGCCCGAGATCGCTGACGCCGAGCTGGCGTCCGGGCTCGCCGAGCGCGAGCAGGATGCGGACTGCGCGCTCGACGCTCTGGACGCGCTGGGCACTCGCGTCCTCAGGCGCCGTGGGGGTCGTGATGGGGTGGCTCATGACGGTCTCGGTTGAGGGAGGAGCACTAAGGCCCTATTGTCGATCAGATTAGTATGGAAAGCGCAATACAGAACTGTTGCGCAATCCGCAACAGCATCCCCGATCCCGCCCCGAACCGCAAGGACCTGACGAGATGAGACCCGTCACCCACTGGCTCCGCCTCCTCGCCCCGCTCGCCGCCACGGTGTGCATGACCGCCGGCCTGGTGGCCTGCGGCAGCGCCGACGACTCAGGGTCCTCCGCCGCGGGCGGCGGCAAGGGCATCGAGCTCAAGGTCGGCCAGTTCTCGTGGACGGCCGCTCAGGTCGAGACACAGGTCCTCGCCGAGATCGCCAGGGCGCATCCCGACCTCGGCGTGTCGTCGGTGAAGGCCGTCCCGGTAGATCCGGCGCCGGGCTGGGTCGGGATCCAGCGTGGCGACATCGACGTCCTGCCCGAGGTCAACCTCCCCAACCAGCAGACGTTCGCCGACAAGGCGAAGGCCGACGTCGACCTGACCTCGGAGACCTACGGCGGCGCCACGCAGGGCTGGTTCGTGCCGCGATACGCCGTCGAGGGCGCCGACGCGCCGGCCAAGGGGCTCACGAGCGTCGACCAGCTCAACCACTTCAAGGGCGTCTTCGACAGGACGCTCTACGACGCCGACCCGGGCTGGGTCACGACCCAGCAGAACACCAAGCGCCTCAAGGGCTTCGCCCTGGACTTCAAGCACTCGACGTCGAGCGAGGCGGCGCTGATCGCGCAGCTCAAGCGAGCGTACGCGAAGAAGCAGCCGATCCTTCTGTACTTCTACCATCCGTCCTGGATCTTCTCCCAGTTCCAGCTCGTCCAGCTCAAGGAGCCCAAGCCCTACTCGGCCTCGTGCTTCACGGGCTCGGACGACGCGTGCGCGATCCCGACCCTGGCGGCCTGGATCGCCGCCCGCAAGGACCTTGCCGAGCGCGCGCCGAAGTTCGCTGCCGCGCTCAAGAACGTGAAGATCCCGCTGGCTGACCTGGAGAAGATCCTCGACCAGGTCGACCAGAAGGGCGTCGACGCGGAGACGGCGGCCAAACAGTGGGTCGAGGAGCACAAGTCCGAGGTGGACCAGTGGGTGAGCTGATCGAGGCCCGCCGGCTGGCCAAGCGCTACGGCGACACGGTGGCCGTGGAGGACGTCTCCTTCAGCGTGCGCCGTGGCGAGCTGTTCGTGCTCATGGGCCTGTCGGGCTCCGGCAAGTCCACCGTGCTGCGGATGCTCAACGGGCTGATCACACCCACGTCGGGAACCGTGGTCGTTGACGGCGAGGACGTGGCCGCCCTCGCCGCGGCCGGGCTGCGGGAGCTGCGCAACCGGCGCATCTCGATGGTCTTCCAGCACTTCGCGCTGTTCCCACACCGCTCCGTGCGCGACAACGCCGCCTACGGGCTGGATCTGCGCGGCGTCGCCAAGCCCGAGCGGCTCGAGCGCGCCCAGTGGGCGCTCGACACCGTGGGCCTGGGCGGCTGGGGCGACAAGCGGCCGTCCGAGCTCTCCGGCGGCATGCAGCAGCGCGTCGGGCTCGCCCGCGCGCTCGCCACGGACGCCGACGTGCTGCTCATGGACGAGCCGTTCTCGGCCCTGGACCCGCTCATCCGTCGCGACATGCAGGACCTGCTGCTTCACCTGCGCGACGAGCTGGAGCGCACGATCGTCTTCGTCACCCACGACGTCAACGAGGCGGTCCGGGTCGGCGACCGCATCGCGCTGCTCGGCGAGGGCCGCGTGGTGCAGCTGGGCACGGCCGTGGACCTGCTGTCGGCACCGGCGACCGACTACGTGCGGCGCTTCGTGCGGGACGCCGACCGGTCGCGTGTTCCCGCGCTCGCCGGCCAGGGGTTGGCGTGATGGCGACCATCGACCTCGGCTCCCCGGCGTCGGACGCCGTCGACTGGGCGCTGAACCACCTCGGCTGGCTCTTCGACGCGGTGTCCTCGGTCGCCGAGGCCGTCGTCGGGCGGATCGAGGACGTGCTCGGCGGGCCACCGTCCGCCGTGCTGATCGCCATGCTCGTCGTGATCCCGCTGCTGCTGCGCCGGTGGGGGATCGCCCTGTTCGCCGTGCTCGCGTTCTCGCTCGTGGCGGGCATGGAGCTGTGGACGGAGACGATGCAGTCGCTGTCAGTCGTGCTCGTGGCCACCGTCGTCGCGGTGGCGGTCGGCATCCCGGTCGGCATCGCCGCCGCGCGCCGGCGCTGGGTGAGCATCGGCGTACGGCCCGTGCTCGACCTCATGCAGACGACGCCGCCATTCGTCTACCTGATCCCGGCGGTGTTCTTCTTCGGCGTCGGCGTGGTGCCCGGTGTCGTGGCGACGGCGGTGTTCGCCCTCGCGCCCGCCGTCCGGCTCACCGAGCTCGGCATCCGGCAGGTCGACCGCGAGGTCGTCGAGGCCGCCGAGGCGTTCGGCGCCCCGCCCGGGCGCATCCTGCGCGACGTCCAGCTGCCGCTCGCGCTGCCGTCCATCATGGCGGGCATCAACCAGGTGATCATGCTGGCGCTCTCGATGGTGGTCGTGGCCGGGCTCGCCGGTGCCGAAGGGCTCGGCGCGACGGTGACGAGCGCCGTGACGCAGCTTGATGTGGGCGCCGGGTTCCAAGGCGGGCTCGCCGTCGTGATCCTCGCCGTCTACCTCGACCGGGTGACCGGCGCCCTCGCCGCACCACGCAGCGTCGCCGTCGGCGGGTGGCT
>JAXDHL010000538.1:0-3278 GCA_034664525.1 Solirubrobacteraceae bacterium | reverse complement strand
GGAGGATACGCGGGTCCTGAGCGAGGTGGCGTCGCTGGTCAGCGCCCAGGTCGAGCTGTCGTTCCTGGCTGCGCAGGAGGAACGGCTCGCCCAGGCCGAGCTGCGGGCGCTGCGGGCGCAGATCTCGCCGCACTTCATCTACAACGCGCTGGCCGCCGTAGCGAACTCGATCCACACGAAGCCCGAGGAGGCGCGCGAGCTGCTGACGGAGTTCGCCGAGTTCACGCGCTACGCGTTCCGCGGCAACCGCTCGTATGTGACGCTCGCCGACGAGTTGCACTACGTCGAGAAGTACCTCCGTTTGGAGCAGGCGCGGTTCGGGGACCGGCTGGACGTGCGCGTGAGCGTCGCGCCCGAGGTCCTGACCGCGGTCGTCCCCGTGCTGTCGATGCAGCCGCTGGTGGAGAACGCGGTGCGCCACGGCGTCGAGTCCGCGCGCGGTCCGTGTCGCGTCGAGATCCTCGGCGCCGACCTCGACACCGACGTCGAGCTGACCGTCAAGGACGGCGGCGCCGGGATGACGGCCGAGGCCGCGGCCGACGCGCTGGCCGGCCGCGGCGCGGGCATCGGGCTGGCGAACGTCCACGCCCGCCTGCAGTCGACCTTCGGCCCCGAGTACGGGCTCGAGGTCGAGTCCACCCCGGGCGAGGGAACGATCGTCCGCATGCTCGTCCCGAAGTTCCGCGCCGGGGTGCGCGCCGCATGACGCGCGAACCTAAAGAGGGTCTGACCCCGTTTAGGAAGGTCGAGGGTTGAGCTTGAGGGTTCTCGCCGTCGACGACGAGCGGCCGGCGCTCGACGATCTCGCGCGGGTGTTGCGCGCGCAGCCGGCGGTGGCGGAGGTCGACACCGCGGCGTCGGGCGAGGAGGCGCTGCACGCGTTGACGGGCGAGCACTACGACGCGGTCTTCCTCGACGTGCGGATGCCGGGCCTGGACGGGGTCGAGCTCGCGCGGGTGCTGCGGCGCTTCGCCGCGCCGCCCGCGCTGATCTTCGTGTCCGCGTATGAGTCGGCGGCGGTCGAGGCGTTCGAGCTGCGGGCGCTCGACTATCTCCTCAAGCCGGTGTCGCGCGCTCGGGTGGCCGAGGCGCTCGCGCGCATCTCCGCCCCGCCGCCGGAGGAGCCGGACACGCTCGCGGTCGACGTCTCCGGCGGCGGCACCCGCCTCGTCCGCCGCGACGACGTCCTCTACCTGCAGTCCCACGGCGACTACATCCGCGTGATCACGCCGGACGGTCGCTTCCTCGTGCGCGGCACCCTGAACGAGATCGAGCGCCGCTGGGAGCCGTACGCGTTCCACCGCGTCCACCGGCGCTTCCTCGTCAACCTCCGTCGCGCGGTCGAGGTGCGCCCGCAGCTCAACGGCACCGCGCTGCTGATCCTGGCCGACGGCGCCGAGCTCCCGATCGCCCGCCGCGAGGTCGCCGAACTGCGACGGCGCCTGCGGACGTGAACGGGTCCGGCCTCATGCGGAGACCGGCCCCACGGGGTTCACGGCTTCGGGCTCACGCGATCCCAGAACTGGCAACCGTGCGCCATTTTCAGGACGGGGTGGACGGTTCCGTCCGAGCCGAAGGGGTATTCGCCGTCCACCCGCCGCCACAAGGCGGATCGACGAGCGGACGCGAGCGCACGCCGGACGGCCGGGGAGGCCTGCTCAGCGGTCGCCACCCACCGCGCTCATGAGCCGCCTCCCGTCCTCCGACCTGACCGAGGCGACCGCCCACGCCGCGGTCTACCTCCGGCGCCTGCGCCGCGAGCAGCTGCGGCTCGCGCTGCTGAGCCTCGTGGCCTTTGGGGGAGCCATCGGCGCGCTGCCGCTGATCCTCTACCTGCTGCCCGCCCTGCACGGCACCCGCCTGCTCGGCGTGCCGGTGCCGATCTGGCTCGTGGTCGTGCCGCCGTTCCCGCTCTTCTTCGCGATCGGGCTGCTCCAGCAGCGGCGAGCGGACGGGCTCGACGAGGCGTTCACCGAACTCCTCGAACACGAATGACGCTGGCCATCCTCGCGATCGTCGGCGTCACCGGTGCCGCGCTCGGGATCGGGACGTACGGCGTCCGGCTGGCGCGCACGACCTCTGATCTCTTCGTCGCGTCGCGGGCCGTCTCCCCCTGGTGGAACGCCGCCGCGATCAGCGGCGAGTACCTGAGCGCGGCGAGCTTCCTCGGCGTCGCCGGCCTGATGGTCAAGTTCGGCGCCAGCGCGCTCTGGCTGCCGGTGGGCTTCACCGCCGGCTACCTCACGCTGCTGCTCTTCGTCGCCGCCCCGCTGCGGCGCTTCGGCTCCTACACGATCCCGGACTTCGCCGAGGCCCGCCTCCCCGCGCGCTACATGCGCCTGCTGGCCGCCGCGATCGTGCTCTTGATCAGCGGCTGCTACCTCGTCCCGCAGCTCAAGGGCGCGGGCGTGACGCTGCGAGCCGTGACCGGCGCGCCCTACTGGGTGGGCGTGGCGATCGTGGCCGGGATCGTGGCGCTCAACGTCGCCCTGGGTGGCATGCGCGGCGTCACCTACGTCCAGGCCTTCCAGTACTGGGTCAAGGTCTTCGCGATCTCGCTGCCGGCGATCCTGCTGGTGATCCACCTCGGCGGGCTGCCCGCCCGCGCCGCGCTGTTCGGCGCCGAGCTGCCGCGCACCGGCCCGCACGGCCTGACCGTCGAGCTCGACCGCCCGCGCACGCTCACGTTCCCCGACACGGGCCGGACCCGCACCGTCCCCGCCGGCGAGCTGCGACTCCCTCCCGACACCGCGATCCCGGTCGCGGCGGGCATCGACGCGCAGACCGGCGAGGAGTGGTCGCGCCCGGTGTCTGAGTCCGGCCGCGGCTCGCCGCTCTTGATCTACTCGCTGCTGCTGGCGACGTTCCTCGGGACGATAGGCCTGCCGCACATCCTAGTCCGCTTCTACACCAACCCGGACGGCTCGGCGGCGCGCCGGACGACCGTTCGCGTGCTCGGCCTGCTCGGTGCCTTCTACCTGTTCCCGGCCGTCTACGGCCTGCTCGGGAGAGCGTTCACGCCTGAGCTCTATGTGACCGGGGACACCGACTCGGTGGTCCTGCGTGTGCCGGCCGCGGCCTGGCCGGGAGCGATGGGGGACATCCTGGGCGCGATCGTCGCCGCGGGTGCGTTCGCGGCGTTCATGTCGACCGCCTCCGGCCTGCTGGTCTCGATCGCCGGCACCGTGTCGCACGACGTGTGGCCCGGGAAGCGCCGCCGGCGGCGAGCGCGGTTCCGGGTGGCCGCCGCGGCGGGCATGGTCGTGCCCGCCCTGCTC
>JAXDHL010000537.1:0-4349 GCA_034664525.1 Solirubrobacteraceae bacterium | reverse complement strand
CGTCACCAACCTCGCCGAGGGCCTGGGCGACGTCGAGCTCTCGCACGCGCAGACGCTCGCCGAGGCCATCAAGGGCGGCGCCCGGCTCGCCGCCGTCCTCGGCCGCTTCCTGGAGGACCTCTAGATGCCCCCGCACCGCGCGAGCGCGCTGCTCGACCTGACCACGCTGACCGGACAGGAGACCGACGAGGAGATCGACGCCCTGTGCGAGCGCGCCGCCCGCCACGGCGTCGCCGCGGTCTGCGTGTACGGCCGCTACGTCGCCCGCGCCGCCGGCCACGGCGTCCGCGTCGCCGCGGTGGCGAACTTCCCGGAGGGCGACCTCGACGCGGACCGCGCGGCGCGCGAGAGCGCGGCGGCGGTCGACGCCGGCGCCCAGGAGGTCGACGTGGTCCTGCCCTGGCGGGCCTGGCTCGACGGCGACAGCGCCGGCGCGCTACAGGTGGTCGAGGCCGCGCGGAACGCGACGCCCGGCACGCTGAAGGTCATCCTCGAGTCCGGCCGGCTGGGCGACCGGGTGCGCGAGGCGGCCGACGCCGCGCTGGCCGGCGGCGCCGACTTCGTCAAGACCTCGACCGGCAAGGTCGGGCCCGGCGCGTCGCCCGAGGCCGCCCGGGCGATGCTCGAGGCGGTGCGCGACCACGGCTCGGGCGGCTTCAAGGCCTCCGGTGGCGTGCGCACGCGCGAGCACGCCGAGGCCTACCTCGCGATCGCCGACGAGCTGCTCGGCCCGGACTGGGCGACGCCGCAGACGTTCCGGATCGGTGCTTCCAGCCTCCTCGACGTGCTGCTCGACGAAGACGCTTGATCCCGCAGGAGCTCATCAGGCGCACGCGCGACGGCCAGCACCTGAGCGCCGCCGAGATCCGGGAGGTGGTGCACGGCATCACCCACGGCGGATGGTCGGACGCGCAGGTCTCCGCCTGGGCGATGGCCGTCTTCCAGCGCGGCATCTCGCGCGAGGAGACCGTGGCGCTCACGCTTGCGATGCGCGACTCCGGCACCGTGCTGGACTGGTCGGGCAGCGACCAGCCGGTGCTCGACAAGCATTCGACCGGCGGCGTCGGTGACAAGGTGTCGCTCGTCCTCGCCCCGCTCGTCGCGGCCTGCGGCGGCGCGGTCCCGATGATCTCCGGCCGCGGCCTCGGTCACACCGGCGGCACGCTGGACAAGCTCGAGTCGATCCCGGGCTACGACGCCACCCCCGGCGAGGCGCAACTGCGGGCGGCGGTCCGCGCCGCGGGCTGCGCGATCGTCGGCCAGACCGCCGAGGTCGCGCCGGCCGACCGCCGCCTGTACGCCCTGCGCGACGCGACGGCCACCGTCGAGTGCCTGCCGCTGATCGTCGCCTCGATCCTGTCCAAGAAGCTCGCCGCCGGCCTGCAGGGTCTGGTCATGGACGTGAAGTCGGGCTCGGGCGCGTTCCTGGAGGACGTGCAGCCGCTGGCCCAGGCGCTCGTCGAGGTCGCCGCGGGGGCGGGCCTGCGCTGCCAGGCGGTCATCACCGACATGAACCAGGTGCTCGGACGCAGCGCGGGCAACGCGCTCGAGGTGCGCGAGGCGATCGCGATGCTGCGCGGCGAGGACGTCGAGCCGCGCTTCCGCGACGTCACGCTGACGCTCTCCAGCACGCTGCTGGAGCTGGGCGGCCTCGACGGCGCGGCCGTCACCGAGGCGCTCGAGTCGGGCGCCGCGGCCGAGCGCTTCGCCCGCATGGTGGCCGCGCTGGGCGGGCCGACCGACCTGCTCGAGCGCCCGGACGACCACCTCCCGGCCGCGCCGGTGGTGCGGGCGGTGCCCGGCGGCGACGGGACCGTGAACCGGATCGACGTCCGCGCCGTCGGCCTCGCCGTCGTCGAGCTGGGCGGGGGGCGCATGCGCGAGGACGCGCCGGTCGACCACGCGGTCGGGCTGACCGACGTGGCCGGGCTGGGGGAGCCCGCGGAGACGCTGGCCGTCGTCCACGCCCGCGACGAGGCCGCCGCCGCCCGCGCCGCGCGGCGTCTGCAGGAGGCGTTCGAGACCGGATGACCGCCGCGCTCCCCAAGGCCGAGCTGCACGTCCACCTCGAGGGCACCGCCACGCCGGCGCTGATGCGGCGGATCGCGCGCCGCAACGGGCTCGAGGTCCCGGCCGGGCTGATCGGCGACGGCGACCGCTACGCCTGGACGGGGTTCCTGCACTTCCTCGAGCTCTACGACCTCTCCGTCGGCCTGCTGCGGACCGGGCAGGACTACCGCGACGTCGTCCACGACTACCTCGTGCGCTGCGCCGCCGAGGGCGCGATCTACGTCGAGCTCACGGCGTCCCCCGACCACGCCGCCCAGGTTGGCCTCACCGACGCCGAGCACGTCCACGCGCTCGCCCGCGGGATCGACGACGCCCGCGCGGACACCGGCATCGAGGCGCGCGTGATCATGACCTGCGTGCGCAACTACGGCGTCGAGCAGGCCGAGGCGGTTGCCCGGCGCACGGTCGCGGTCCCGCACCCCTACGTCGTCGGCTTCGGCATCGCCGGCGACGAGGCCGGCTTCCCGCCCGGGCCGTTCGCGAACCCGTTCGCGATCGCCCACGACGCCGGGCTCGGCTGCACGGCGCACGCGGGGGAGTGGGGCGGCCCGGAATCGATCCGCGGCGCCCTCGCGCTCCCGGGCGTCACCCGCATCGGCCACGGGGTGCGCGCGATCGAGGACCCCGGCCTGGTGGAGGAGCTGGCCGGGCGCGGAACGGTGCTCGAGGTGTGTCCCACCTCGAATCTCGTGCTCGGCATCTATGCCACGCCGGCCGAGCATCCGCTGCGCGCCCTCCACGACGCCGGGGTGAAGGTGACGCTGAACTCGGACGACCCGGCGTACTGGGGCACGAGCGTGGGCGCCGAGTACGCCCTCGCCGCGCGGGAGCTCGGCTTCACCGCGGACGAGCTGGAAGCCATCACGCGGACCGCGATCGAGGCGAGCTTCGCGGAGGATGCACTGAAAACGGCACTGTTGAGCCGCCTCGGCCGGACTGCGCTATAGCCTGCCGCGACATGATCCGAACCCCCACCCGCGGGCTCATGGCGCTCCTGACCGCCTTGCTCGCCCTGACCGTCGGCCTGTCGGCCTGCGGTTCTGGCTCGTCCTCGTCGTCAGGCTCCAAGTCCACCTCGACCTCCAGCGCTGCCAAGAAGCTCAAGATCGGCATGGTCACCGACATCGGCGGCCTGAACGACCGTTCGTTCAACGCCGCCGCCTACACCGGCCTCAAGGAGTCCAAGAGCCAGCTCGGCGCCGACATCCGCGTCCTGACCTCCTCGTCGAACGCGGACTACGTCCCGAACCTGTCCTCGCTGGCGCGCCAGAAGTACGATCTCGTCATCGCGGTCGGCTTCCTGATGTCGGACGCGACGGAGAAGGTCGCGAAGTCCTTCCCGAACACGAAGTTCGCGATCATCGACTCCTCGCAGGCGGCGATGAAGTCCAAGCCGGCCAACGTCGCGGGCCTGCTGTTCGCCGAGCAGCAGTCCGGCTACCTCGCCGGCTACATGGCGGGCCTGTATGTCAAGGACAAGGGCGGCAAGCAGGTCATCTCCTCCGTCGGCGGCCAGAAGATCCCGCCCGTCGACCACTACATCGCGGGCTATCAGGCCGGCGCCAAGGCGGCAAACCCGAAGATCCAGGCGCTCAACGACTACTCCCAGGACTTCGTCGACCAGGCGAAGTGCAAGGAGCTGGCGCTCACCCAGATCGCCAAGGGCTCGCAGGTCGTCTTCCAGGTGGCCGGCCAGTGCGGCCTCGGAGCCCTCGACGCGGCCAAGGAGAAGGGCGTCCAGGGCATCGGCGTCGACGTCGACCAGGCCTACCTCGGCCCCCAGGTCATGACCTCGGCGCTGAAGAAGATCGACCAGGCCGTCCTGCAGACGGTCAAGAAGCTCCAGGACGCGAGCTTCAAGGCCGGTGACACCCTGTTCGACCTCAAGAACAACGGCACCGGCATCGGCAAGACCAACTCGGTGGGCAAGAAGTACGTCCCAGAGGTCGCCAAGGTCGCGGCCAAGATCAAGTCCGGGGCGATCACGAACATCCCGGACACCGTCAAGTAGCAGGACGGTGTCGGACGCCCCGGCCCTCGAGCTGAACGGGGTCACGAAGCGCTTCGGCAGCCTCGTGGCCAACGACAGCGTGGACCTCGACCTCTACGCAGGCGAGGTCCATGCCCTGCTCGGTGAGAACGGGGCCGGCAAGTCCACGCTGATGAACGTCCTCTACGGGCTGCACCAGCCCGACGAGGGCGAGATCCGCATGCGCGGCGAGGTCGTCCACATCACCTCGCCGCGCCATGCGATCGGACTGGGGATCGGCATGGTGCAC
>JAXDHL010000536.1:0-2681 GCA_034664525.1 Solirubrobacteraceae bacterium | reverse complement strand
TTTGGCGGCTTCGACCAGCGCGGACGAGCCCACCACCTGGTCGCTGTAGGAGTTGCGCAGGATCCGCTCGGGCTGGATCGCCAGCGCCTCCGTGAGCCTGGTGACGCGGTCGAGCTCGTCCGCGAGGTCGGAATCCGCGGTCGCGACCCCCTCGAGTTCGAGGAAGTTGCCGAGATCCTTGACCTTGTCGAGGTGGATGCGCACGTTCTGCCACAGCAGCAGGTGGCGCTCCTTCTCGACCACCGCGAGCGTG
Organism: Solirubrobacteraceae bacterium; assembly: GCA_034664525.1. Taxonomy (GTDB): domain Bacteria; phylum Actinomycetota; class Thermoleophilia; order Solirubrobacterales; family Solirubrobacteraceae; genus DATLGB01. The sequence continues at coordinate 2,428 of JAXDHL010000536.1, read as the reverse complement.
CCCAGGCTCGCCTCGAGCGCGGCTTTCAGCGCCGCCGGGTCGTCGACCGGGATCAGCCGGTAGCGGCTCTCGCGCGCCTCGTCGGCGTCGACGCGGTCGTACTGGATCAAGACGGCGCCCCCGGGCTCCTCCTCGCGCAGCTTGAGGCGGCCCGTGGTGACGCGGAAGTAGGTGTCCCGCTGGCGCAGGAGCCCACGATCGCGGGCGCCGAGGCCGAGCACCACGGCCAGCGAGCGCTCGGGGTCCGGGTCCGACGCCTTCAGCTCGATATTGCGGCGCGGCGCGGCCATGCCTCCGACACTAGTACGTTGCGAGCCATGGACGGGGTGACGGTGGTCGATCACGTGCTGCTGCGGCGGCTCCTCTCGATCCTGCGTGACAAGGACACGCCGCATCGCGTGTTCCGCGAGACGATGACCGACGCGGCGCTGATCCTCGGCTATGAGGCGATGCGCGGGCTGCGCGGGGCCGAGACCCGCGTGCAGACGCCGCTGGAGGAGACCTCGGGCGTCCAGCTCGCCGACGAGGTGTTCCTCGTGGCGATCCTGCGTGCCGGCCTCGGGCTGGTGGACGGGTTCCTACGGCTCGTGCCCGAGGCTCGGGTCGGGCATCTGGGCATGTACCGCGACGAGGAGGCGCTGCGGCCCGTCGGGTACTACGAGAACATCCCGTCGGGCGTCGAGAACGCCGTGGTGTTCGTGGTCGACCCGATGCTCGCCACCGGCGGGTCGGGCGTGCAGGCGGTCGCGCGCCTGAAGCGGGCGGGGGCCCAGCGGCTGCATTTCGTCTGCCTCGTGGCCGCGCCGGAGGGCGTCGCGGCGCTGCGCGAAGCGCACCCCGACGTCTCGATCGTCACGGCCGCAATCGACCGGGAATTGGACGAAACCGGTTACATCCGCCCGGGGCTTGGAGATGCCGGGGTCCGGATTTTCGGCACCGATCGTTGAGGGTTTGTTCGAGGCGGACAAACCGCTAAGGTGCCTCCTCGCGGCCCCTCGAACGCAGAGGAAACCTTCATGGCGTACATGCAGTGTCCGGAGTGCAAGCTGACGGTGCCCGCCACGGCGACCTACCTGCGCGGTGACCAGTGCCCCCGCTGCTTGACCACGATGGAGCCCCGGGACCGGTTCCGGTCACCGGTCCTCGCCTCGGCTGAGCGGCCGATGCCGCCGGCCGTCGCACCACGCGCTTAGCCAATCCTTCAGTCGGCTCGCGCTGTCGACGGGCTACCCTTGCCGACCGCCATGCGCCGATATCTCCTCACGCTGCCCCTCTTGCTCGCCGTATTCGCCCTCGCGGCGTGCGGCAGCAACTCGAAGTCGTCCGACGAGTCCACCGCGGCGCCCACCGCGGCCGCCACCGAAGCACCGACTGAAGCGGCGACCGAAGCGCCCACCGAGGCCGCCACGCCCGGCGGGCCGACGCAGGGCGACGCCGGCGTGAAGGTGACCGGCAAGCTGGGCGCCGCGCCCAAGATCGAAGTCCCCAAGGGCGGCCCCGCGCCGACGAGCCTGATGATCAAGGACATCAAGAAGGGCACCGGCCCGAAGGCCACCGCCGGTCAGACCGTCGACATGCAGTACACGGGCGTGCTGTTCAAGGACGGCACGAAGTTCGACGCGTCGTGGGACCGCGGCCAGCCGTTCTCGTTCTCGCTCGGCGCGGGCATGGTCATCCCCGGGTGGGACCAGGGCATCGTCGGCATGCAGAAGGGCGGCCGGCGACTGCTGGTCATCCCGCCCGACCTGGCCTATGGCGCCTCGGGCAGCGGGCCGATCGGTCCCAACGAGCCGCTCGTCTTCGTCGTCGACCTCGACGACATCAAGTCTCCTCGCTAGCCCCCTCGGCGGCGAGGACGGCGCCCATCAGGGTGCCGAGCAGGAGACCGTGAAGCTGCTCGCGGTCGATGTCGCGCCGGTCGACCCAGTCGAGGCAGGCACCGTCCATGAACCACAGCCAGGCATTGACCGCCGTCCGCAGCACGGGTGACGGCGGTCCCTCGCTCAGCCCGTCGATGATGCGCTGCGCCGTGTCCGCACGCACGCGCTCCAGCATCATCCGCACCTCGGGCACCAGGCCCGCGGACTGGATCATCTTCGCGTAGCTGTCGGCGTTCTCCTCCACCCACGCCAGGTAGGCGTCGAGCGAGCCCGACAGCTGCTCCAGCGGCGGCAGTGAGGGATCCGGCTGGGTCCGCCGCTCCAGCTCCGCCGTCTTCTCCTCCAGGGTGGCGACGAAGTACGCCTCTTTGGACGGGAAGTAGTGGTAGAGGAGCGCCTTCGAGATCCCCGCTTCCTTGGCGATCTTCGCCATCGACAGCTCGTCGTACGCGAAGCGGGTGAAGAGGTCCGCGCCGAGGTCCAGCAGCCGGCGCCGGCGCTCATCGACGTCCAGGCGCGTGTAAGCGGGCTCGGGGGTCACGACTCGA
>JAXDHL010000535.1:0-4128 GCA_034664525.1 Solirubrobacteraceae bacterium | reverse complement strand
CGACACCGTTCAGGGTTGTGATCGCCGGCGGCGGCCCCGCCGCGCTCGAGGCGGTCCTCGCTCTCCGCGAGCTCGCCCCCGGCGTCGACATCGAGGTCCTCGCCCCGGACGCGGAGTACGTCTACCGGCCGCTGAGCGTGGCCGACCCCTTCGCCGTCGCCGGCGTCCGCCGGTATCCCTACGAGCGTCTGACCGACCTCGGCGTCACCGTCCGCCGCGACGCGCTCGTCTCGGCCACGCCGGAGGACCACCGCATCCGCACCGCCGACGGGCACGACGTGCACTACGACGCGCTGCTCGTGGTGACGGGCGCGCTGGCTGCACCCGCCGCGCCGAAGACGCTGACGTTCGCCGGGCCGGAGCAGATCGAGCGCGTGCACGGCCTCGTCCAGGACATCGAGGGCGGCTACGTGCACTCGGTCGTGTTCTCCGCGCCCGCCGGTGCGGAGTGGACGGTGCCGATCTACGAGCTCGCGCTGCAGACCGCCGAGCGCGTGTACGACATGTCGCTGACGGACGTCCGTCTGGCCGTCGTCGCCGACGAGGACCGGCCCGTCGCGATCTTCGGCCCCGAGGCCGCCGAGAAGGTCGGCAGCGTGCTGCAGCAGTCCGGCGTCCACTTCCAGAACGGCCGCCACTCCACGCCGCCTGCGGATCGGGTCGTGACGCTCCCGGTGCCGGTCGGACGCCGGCACGAGGGCCTCCCGGCGGACGCCGGCGGGTTCCTGCCAGTAGACGGCCAGGGTCGGGTCCTGGGCGTCGACGGCGTCTGGGCCGCGGGCGACGGCAGCTCCTTCTCCTCGATCAAGCAGGGCGGCCTCGCCACCCAGCAGGCCGAGGTGGTCGCTCGGTCGATCGCCATCGCCGCCGGATCCGCGATCAAGCCGGGGAGCTACGAGCCGGTGCTGCGCGGCATGCTGATCACCGGCCGGCGTGCGCTGTTCCTGAGCCGCCGTCTGGACGGGCGCGACCCCGGCGAGGTCTCCTCGACCGCGCTCTGGTCGCCGCCCAGCAAGATCGCCGGGGAGCGGTTGTCAGCGTTCCTCGAAAGCCTGGACGCCGCTCCGGGCCTCGAGCGCCGGATGGAAGCGGCCGCTGCGAGAGCGGGACGTGCATGACCGGCGAACCCGCACGGGTCCTCGTCGTCGGCGGCGGGGTCGGCGGCCTCGAGGCGGCGCTCGCCCTGCGCGCCCTCGGGCGCCGGCACCTCCGGGTCGAGCTGCTCTCCGCAGAGCCGCAGTTCACCTATCGCGCGTGGTCCGTGGGCACGCCCTTCGGTCATGGTGCAGCCGTCGAGGTCGACCTGGGGCACGTCGCCGCGGACGTGGGCTTCACGCTGCTCGAGGGCCGGCTGGAGCAGGTGGACGCCGAGCGGCATGAGGTCCGCACCCAGGAGGGCGTGCTCGCCTACGACCACCTTTTGCTCGCCCTCGGCGCAAAGCCCGTCTCGATCGTCGACGGGGCGTTCACCTTTCTCGGGCCGGCGAACGCCGCGGAGCTCGGGGCGCTCCTGGCCGAGGACCGTCTCCCCGCCGGCGCCCGGGTCGTGTTCGTGACCTCACCCTCGGCCGTCTGGCCGCTGCCGGCGTACGAGCTCGCGTTGCTGACGGCGGACCGCGGCGGTCCGGCGGTGATGCTCGTCACCGGCGAGCGCACGCCGCTGGAGTGCTTCGGCCGTCAGGCGAGCGCCGAGGTCGCGGCACTGCTCCGCGACCGGGGGGTCGAGATCTTCACCAGCACCGTGCCGGCGTCCTTCGACGGCGAGCAGCTGCTGGTCCCGATGGCCGGGTCGCTGCCGGCCGACGTCGTCGTGGCGCTGCCGGGACTCGTCGGCCACCCGATCGCCGGGATCCCGCACGATGCGAGCGGGTTCGTGCCGGTCGACGAGTTCTGCCGCGTCCAGGGTCTCGACGACGTGTTCGCGGTCGGCGACATGACCGCGCGCCCGCTCAAGCAGGGCGGCCTGGCGGCGCAGCAGGCCGACGTCGCGGCGGCGGTCGTCGCCAGCGACGCCGGCTCGCCAGTCGGGGTCGAGGCGTACGCGCCCGTGCTCCGGGCGATCCTCCTCACCGGCCGCGAGCCGCGCTACCTGCGCCACCCGCCGTTGCCCGAGCTGCGCCCGCAGTCGCCTGACGAGGCGCCGTGGTGGCCACCGGACAAGATCGTCGGCCGCCACCTCGCGCCGTATCTCGCCACACACGGCGAGCTGGTCGTCACACCGGCACACGCATAGCGGTCGCGGGCCGTTCATCGCCCACCTGGTGCGTGGGGGTTCTACGGACGTCCGCCTCGGACCGACCCGCGCGCCTTGCGATGTCCCGCGTCGGGCGAGGTAGGCACAGCGGATGGCGCGGCGGCCCCGAGCGGATGGGATAGCAACATGAACTCCTTCACCAGATACGGCGGCATCGTCGCCAGCGTCGTCCTGATCGCCTTCGGCATCGGGGCGGTCGTCACCGGCATCAATGGGCGATCCGAGGTCCGGAGCACCCTCAAGGGCGAGCAGATCGTCGGCACGCCCGACATGGCAAACGAGATCGCCAACAAGCCGGTCGACACCGGCGCGAAGGCCAAGCTGTTCGCGCAGGGGATGCGCAAGCACACGCTCGAGGCGACCGGCAATCAGCTCTACTCGCAGATGGGGCAGTACCTGACCACTGCCGGCAAGCCGACCAGCGACGTCAAGGCGGCCGCGATCGATCCCAACACCAGCAAGCCGGTCAGCAACGACGCCCGCAACATCTGGGTCACAGAGACGGCGCTGACGACCGCGCTCAACACCTCGTTCTTCGCGGAGAGCGTCGCGAAGTTCGCCATCGTGATGGGCATCGCGCTGCTGCTGACGGGCATCGGCTTCCTCGTCCTGCTCCTCCGCCTGCCGTTCGTGGCGACCGGCGCGGTCGGAGGCACCCGCCGCCGCCCCGAGGCCTTGAAGCCCCCGGCGCCGAGCGCCGCGTAAGCGGCGGCCTCGCCGATGGCGCGCACCCGTCGCGAAGCGGCACCCTCTCGACGTCGAGCCTCGTGCTCGGCGTCGCCGCGTCCGGTGCGGCCGTCTGCAGCACGAGGGCAAGGTCGTGAACGAGCGCTTAGCGCGCATCGAGCAGGTGAAGCGCTTCACGATGCCGGCGCACGATCTCACCGAGACCGCTGGCGACCTGACGCCGACGATCAAGGTCATGCGCCAGGTCGTGACCGAGCGTCACGCCGCCGAGATCGAGGGGCTCTGCGCGTGAGCGGCGTGGTCGGGTACGGATGGCAGCCGGCAGGCAACCCTCGAGAGTCGGGTCATGTCGAAGATCCTGATCGTCTACGCCACCAAGCACGGGCACACCGCGAAGGTCGCGACGCGCATCGCCGACCGACTTCGCTCGATCGGCGCCGCCGTCGACGCCTTCGACATCGCCGAGCATCCGCGCCCGGACATCTCCGGGTACGACGGCGTGATCGTCGGCGCCTCGATCCACGGCGGCCATCACCAGCGCGAGATCACCGAGTGGGTCCGGCACGACGCCGACCGCCTGAGCCTCATGCCGTCAGCACTCTTCTCCGTCAGCCTCACCGCGGCCGATGAGACCGCCGAGGCACGCGCGGCAACGCGCGGCTACATCGACGAGCTGATCGACGATACGGGCTGGCGCCCGGTCGTCGCCACGAGCTTCGCCGGCGCGCTGCAGTACCTCGAGTACGACTTCATGACGCGGCTGCTGATGCGGCTGCTGATGGCACACGGACACCACGACACCGACACCTCGGCCGACCACGAATACACCGACTGGGCCGCCGTGGACCGCTTCGCGGACGAGTGCAGGGCCATGGTCTCGCTCCCGGTGACCTTGGGCTGAGGAGCCGAGCGCCGGACAGCCCGCTCGGGCTTGGCCGCGATGCGTGGCTTTTGAAGATGCGCAGCTACGCGAAAGGGCCCGGTTTCGAGCGCGGCCTTCGCGTTGGTGGGCGTAGTGGTGCAGCCGGGCCTGCATGTTGCGGCATGTGCCGGTGAAGTCCTGGCCTTGGACGATCTCCCAGATCGAGCCGTCGAGCCACTAGTCGAGCGGGAAGGTGTGGTTGTTGCGGCGTTGCTCGACTGTGAAGTCGAAGGAGTCGAAGGTGTCGAGTGGGCGGGCCATGACG
>JAXDHL010000534.1:0-2880 GCA_034664525.1 Solirubrobacteraceae bacterium | reverse complement strand
GCCGACGTCGTGCAGGCGCGCGGCGAGCGCGATCGTGGCGGCCTCTTCGGCCGGGCGGCCGAGCTCGACCGCGACCTCGCGCGAGAGCAGGGCGACGTCGTGGGCGTGCGCGCCGGTGTAGTCGTCGCGGATTTCGACGAGCATCGCGAGCGCGTCGACGGCGCCCATCAGCGCTTCGTCGTCGCGCGAGACCGATCCGTCTCCCAGCGTGGCGATGGCGGGATGGTCGGCGGCGAGCGCCTGGTTGCGACCGAGGCTCTTGGCGGCATACATGGCGCGGTCGGCGCGGTGCAGCAGCTCGTCACGTGTGATCCCGTCGGCGGGGAAGCCGGCGACGCCGATCGAGCACGTCAGGTGGGCGCCGCCGGCGCCCGCGAACAGGTAGTCGGCGATGGCGACGCGCAGGCGCTCGGCGACCCCGAGCGCGGCGTCGCGTTCGAGCTCGGGTAGGAGCACGACGAACTCCTCGCCGCTCCAGCGTCCGACGACGTCGATCGCGCGCAGCTCGCGGGTGAGCAGCTCGCCGACCTCGCCGAGCACGCGGTCGCCGGCGCCGTGACCGAGCGAGTCGTTGAGCGCCTTGAAGTGGTCGAGATCGACGAACAGCAGGGCGCAGTCGCGGCGGTAGCGGCGCGCTCGCTCGAGCTCGCGGTCCAGCGAGTCCACCATCGCGCGATGGTTGGCCAGCCCGGTCAGCGGATCGGTCGTCGCCAGCGCCGCGAGCTCGCCGTGGGCGCGGCTGAGCTGTGCGTGGACGATCACGAGCTCGCGCTGGGCGAGGAACTGCCGCGCCGCGACCAGACCGGTGGCGAGGATCGCGCCGATCACGAGGCTCCCGCCGGGGACGAGGGGCTGCCGGCGCTCCGCGAAGGCGAGCAGCCCGAACAGCACGATGAGCGCCACGTAGGGCATCCAGCTCGCGCGCTCGCGCGTCTCAGGGAGCACCTCCTCGATACCTGCGACGGCGCGGGCGGCATGACGCTGAGCCTGCGCCGCGATCACCCAGATGCCCTGGGCGACCATCCACAGGGTGTCGACCCGATCACCGCCCATGTACGACCCGTGCAACATGACGTAGCCGTAGACCACGTCGGCGGTGACGTAGAACAGCGCGCCGACGCCGAAGATCCGCAGCGCCAGCTCGCTCGAGGGCAGCGTGCGGCGCAGCAGCACTCCGGCGAGACCGACGATCACGATCAGGTCACCGACCGGGTAGGCGATCGAGAAGAACGCCTGCAGCCGGCTCGCGCCGAGCGCGACCGCGGTCGGGCCGAGTACGACGTACCACACGATCGCGCCGCCGCCGATCGCCACCGTCGCGCAGTCGATCAGCATCGTCGCCCGCCGACGGCCGCCGCCGCGGGTGACCGGGAAGCACAGCATCCCCGCGAGCACGAGCGGGAAGAAGCTCAGATAGGCCACATCCGCCCATGACGGATACGGCTTTGCGTGGAAGCCGACCTCATAGACGAACTGCACCACGTCGCCCGTCAGGTAGGCGACCATCCCAAGCCCCAGCAACCGCCACGCGGTGCCGACCCGCGCGCTCGGCGCCTCGCGACTCGCACGCTCGGCGAGCCAGCAGCCGGCCGCGTTGATCGGCCAATACGCGACATCGCCGATCACGGGCTGCGCCGACGGACCACCCCAACGCGCAACCTGCCACACCAGGTACAGGCCGATGTACGCCGCGACCGCGATGGCCGTCTTTCGCGGCAGGCCAGTGCCGACCCGATGCAATGTCTTCACCACGACGACGCGCTCAGAGAGCGTTGGTCCAGAGTCCGTCCCACCAGCGCGATCAGCGCATCCTTGCTCACCGGCTTGGACAGATAGCTGTCCATGCCCTCGGCGAGACAGCGTTCGCGGTCTTCCCGGCGAGCGCCGGCGGTCATGGCGATGATCGGAGTGTGCCGGTCGGGACCTTCCTGGGCTCGAATGGCAGCGGTCGCCTCGTAGCCGTCCAGTTCCGGCATCTGACAGTCCATCAATATGGCGTCGTAGGCATGGGCGGCGGCCGCCTGTACCGCATCCGCGCCATCGGAGACCGTGTCCACGCGGTACCCCGCGCTGGACAGCATCGCCACGGCCACCTTCACATTGGTCGGATCGTCGTCGGCCAGGAGCAGCCGGCCCAGTTCGGGCTCGTCGGACGATGAACGGTCCGGTGACGTGACCGCGGTGGGTGCCACGTCGGCCACCTGCAGACCCAACGCCACTCGCAGGCACGCCCGGAGATCCTCCGCATGGACCGGCTTGGACAAAGATGCGCAGACGCCGGACGTCGCGGGATCGCCAGGGGCCAGCTCCTGCCCCAAGTCGGTCATGAGGACCACACGGGCGGTGAGGTCAGGATCGGCGGCGACCGCGTCCTTCAATTCCAGACCGTCCATCCCGGGCATGGATCGATCGAGGAGGGCCACGGCAAAGGGTCGGTCCTGCTCGGCCGCGGTCCGCAGCCGTGCCAGGCCTGCCTCGCCCGAGTCGGCCGTCTCGACGGTCATGCCCCAGTCGGTCAGGCACCGGGACAAGGCGCCACGCTGACTCGCGTTGTCATCGACGATCAGGGCCGTGACACCGGCAAGGCCGTCGTCGGACGACTGCAGGCCGGATGTCGCCGGGCCCGCGTACGCGTGAACGCCGAGCGTGAACCAGAAGGTGCTTCCTGCCCCTAGCCGGCTGGAAACGCCGCAGTTACCCCCCATCAGCGCCACCAGCTGGCCGCTTATGGCCAGTCCCAGACCGGTGCCCCCGTACTTGCGCGAGGTCGACGTATCGGCCTGGACGAACGGCTGAAAGACCGTCGACAGCTTGTCGGGCGCAATACCGTCGCCGGTGTCGGAGACCTCGAAGCGGATGACGGTATCCGCCCCTACGACC